>JBKJKB010000069.1:0-4581 GCA_046597675.1 Gemmatimonadaceae bacterium | reverse complement strand
GGTGATCGAGTATGTCAGGCAGAAATACGGCCGCGATTCGGTGGGACAGATCATCACCTTCGGAACGCTCAAGTCGCGCGCCGCGGTCAAGGACGTAGGCCGCGCGCTCGGCTTCACGCCGAAGGAGACGGACGATCTGGCGAAGCTGATCCCCAACGCTCCCAATTTCTCGCTCACCGTCCGCGAAGCGATGGAGCGCGTCCCCGAGGTGAAGCTGCTGTACGCCGAGTCGCGCGACGACACGAGAGAGGCGCGCGAACGAAAGGGACGGTACCGCGAGCTGCTCGAGTACGCGGTCAAACTCGAAGGCCTGTCCCGCCACGCCGGCGTGCACGCGGCTGGCGTCGTCATCGCGCCAGGCCCGCTGGACGAGTACGTGCCCGTCTGCACGACGGCATCCAAGGGCGCCGCCGGGCTGGCTTCGGACGACGACACGATCGTCGTCACGCAGTACGACATGAACGCGCTGGCAAAGGCGGGCATGCTGAAGATGGATTTTCTGGGCCTCACGACGCTCACGGTGATCGACGACACCCTCAAGTCGATACGCGCACGGACGGGTTCGGAACCGGACCTGGCGACGCTGCCGCTCGACGACGCCGAGACGTACCGGATGCTCCGCAGCGGACGCACCGCCGGCGTTTTCCAGTTCGAATCGCCGCTCGCCACGGACATGGTTCGCAACATGCGCTGCGACCGGTTCGACGACCTCGTAGCCTCGAACGCTCTGATGCGTCCCGGCCCGCTCGACGCGGGAATGCACAAGGTCTATTGCCGGCGAAAGCGGGGCGAAGAGCCCGTCACCTATCTGCTGCCCGAGCTCCGCGAGATACTGGAGCCGACGTACGGGGTCATCACGTTTCAGGAGCAGGTGATGCGGGTCGCGCAGGTGCTAGCGGGCATCTCGCTAGCCGAAGCCGACGTCCTCCGCAGCGCGGTGGGCAAGAAGGACGCGGGGCTTATCCGCGAAGAGCTGGGGAAGTTCGTCGAGAAAGCCGTCGCGCGCGGGTACGACCGCTCGATCATCGAAGAAATCTCCGGGCAGCTCGAGACGTTCGGCCGGTACGGCTTCAACAAGTCGCACTCGGTCGCGTACTCGATCATCGGCTATCACACCGCGTGGCTGAAGACGCACTTCCCGGCGGAGTTCATGGCTGCGCTGCTGTCGTCACAGATCGGGGACACCGACAGCGTCGTCAAGTACATCGCGGAAGCGCGCGACATGCGCCTGGAAGTGCTACCGCCGGACGTGAATGAGTCGGGGTACAAGTTCACCGTCATAGGCGAGCGGAAGATCCGCTTCGGCCTGGGCGCGGTGCGCAACGTGGGCCATTCCGCGATCGACTCCGTCCTCACTGCGCGCGGGGAAAAGCCGTTCGAATCGCTGTACGATCTGTGCGAGCGGGTGGACCTCCGCGTCTGCAACAAGCGCGTTTTCGAAGCGCTCACGCTGGCTGGCGCACTCGATTCCCTCGGCGCCCACCGCGCGCAGCTTTTCGCCGGACTCGATGCGGCCATCCGCGAAGGCTCGCTGCACCAGGACGACAAGAAGACCGGCCAGGCCTCGCTCTTCGGCGGTCCCGCCGAGGACGAGCAGAGCGACGTCCGTGCTCCGCGGCAGCTTCCGGCGGTCACGCCGTGGACCGAGAGCGAAAGACTCACGCGCGAGAAGGAGATACTCGGCTTCTACATCTCCGGGCATCCGCTCGACCCGTTCCGCGCGGAAGCGGAGCTGTTCGCGACACACACGGTCTCGAATCTCGGGACGTGGGGTCCGGAGACGATGTCCCTGTGCGTGGTCGTGACCGCCGCCAAGAGGCAGATGAGCAAGCGAACGGGCGCCGAGTTTGCGCGGCTTGTGATCGAAGATTTCTCGGGATCGGCGGAAGTGATGGTGTTTCCCGAAAAGTGGGCATCGCTCTCGACGCAGCTCCGGACCGACGTGCCCGTGCTCCTGCGCGGGGCGTATGCGCGGCGCGATCAGACCGCGGACAACCCTCTCTTCGTGGTGGAGTCGGTGAAGCCGATGACCGATCTCAGAGCTGACGGACAGGTCGCCGTCGCGCTGGAGCTGACGCTGGGCCAGCACGCCACGCCCGCGCTGGCGAACGAGCTGCGCGAGATCATCAGCCACCACCCGGGATCGGCGCCCATAGAGATCCGGTGGAGCGACGGCAACGGGGAGCGCGCTGCTTTCAGATCGCGCACTTTCACTATTTCCGCCGACGGCCCTTCGATCACCGACCTTCGCGCGCTCGTCGGCAGCGATCGCGTCAAAGTCGTACGGGCCAGCGCATGACGACCGGCGTGACTCTGGAGTTCGAGAAGCCGATTGCCGAGCTGGAGCGGCGCATCGAAGACCTGCGCAAGGCCGCCGGCGACAGCCCGTTGAGCGTGGACGAGGAAATATCCATGCTGGAGAAGAAGCTCGGCGAGATGCGCGCAGAGGTGTATCGCAATCTCACGCCGATCCAGCGCGTGCAGGTCGCGCGCAGCAGCAAGCGTCCGTTCACCGAAGATTACATCCGGCTCGTATTCACGGATTTTATCGAGCTGCACGGCGACCGCGCGTTCCGCGATGACGCCGCCATCATCGGCGGCTGGGCGCGGCTCGACGGCGAGACCGTGATGATCATCGGCCACCAGCGCGGCCGCGACACAAAGGAGAACCTGAAGCGCAACTTCGGAATGCCTCACCCCGAGGGATACCGGAAGGCGCTACGCCTGATGAAGCTGGCGGAAAAGTTTCACGTCCCGGTGCTGACATTCATTGATACGCCGGGCGCGTGGGCGGGGCTCGGAGCGGAAGAGCGCGGCCAGTCGGAAGCGATCGCGCGCAACCTGCTCGAGATGAGCCAGCTGCAGGTCCCCATCATCGCCACCGTCATCGGCGAAGGCGGATCGGGCGGCGCGCTCGCACTCGGCGTGGCCGATCGCGTGCTGATGCTGGAGAACGCGGTGTATTCCGTGATCACGGTCGAAGGCTGCGCCGCGATTCTCTGGAAAGCGGATGGCAAGAACCAGGAGCTGCGCGATCGCGCGGCGTCCGCGTTGAGAATCACGGCACCCGATCTTCTCCCGCTCAAGGTGATCGACGAGATAATTCCGGAACCGCCCGGCGGCGCGCACGCCAATCATGAAGTGGCCGCGGCCGCTGTGCAGGAGGCTTTGAACCGGCATCTGGAAGAGCTGCGGAAGTATCGTCCCGAGAAGTTGGTGCGCCGTCGCCGGCAGAAGTTCCTGCGGATCGGGCAGTGGTCTGAGTAACAGTCACTAGTCACTAGTCACCGTTGCCCATGCCCCATCTCATTGAAGTCGCCTTCAACGGCAATCGAAAAGAGTTTTTCGAGTGGCTCAAGCCCGAGCCTCCGCCGCTCAAGGCGCCCATCATAGTCGACGCCGATCGCGGCGAGGATTTCGGGTACGTGCACGCGATCGGCGAGATGGCGGAGAAGCGAAATCGCGGGTGCGCCCACGGTTGCGGCAATGCTCCCGGCACGAATGAGCCCGCGGCGCCTGCCCGCCGCGCGCTGCGAGTCGCCAGCGACGCGGACGTGCGCCAGGCGGGCAGCATGAAGAAGCTGAGCGCCGACGCTCGCAGACAGGCCGCGGAAAAAGTCAAAGGCGCCGGCCTGCAAATGAAGATCTCCGACGCGGAGTGGCAGTGGGACCGGCGCAAGCTGACGCTCTATTTCACGGCCGAGAAGCGGGTGGACTTTCGCAATCTGGTGCGCGATCTCGCGTCGCTGTTCAAGACGCGGATCGAGCTCAAGCAGATCGGCGTCCGCGACGAGGCCAAGCGCCTCGACGGCATCGGCCGCTGCGCCCGCCAGTACTGCTCGGCGTCATGGCTTCCCGAGCTCCGGCCGGTCAACCTGGGAGTGGCCAAGGACCAGCAGCTGTCGCTCAATCCTTCGCAGATCTCGGGCGCGTGCGGCCGCCTGATGTGCTGCCTCAGGTACGAGCACGAGATGTACGTGACTGCGCGAAAGCGTTTCCCCAAGGAAGGGCGCACGTTCGCGACGTCCAGGGGTGAAGTGAAGGTGATCGCGAACGACATCTTCCAGGAGCGGGTGACCCTCCGCGCCGTCGAGGGCGAGCAGCGGGTTCTCACGCTCGCGGAGTTCTCTATCGAGACGGGGTTCGTGTCACCCTCCACCGCCTCGACCACGACGGATTCGACGGAAGCAATCGATGTCGCGGACGACCTCGCGCTCATGGAGGAGCTGATCGCGGAAGAGGCGGGAGCGTCGGAGCCAGCCAGCGTCGCTGACGCGCCGGAGGACGAATCCCCACTCCCCGCCAACCTTGGGGACGATCCCGCGCAGAGCGCGGCGCAGAGCGCGGCGCGGCGCAGGCGACGTGGTCGCCGCGGCGGACGGAAGAACCGCGGTCCCAAGCAGAGCGACTGAGCTTGGCCAGATTCTACATCACGACGGCGATCGACTACGCCAACGGTGACCCTCACCACGGTCACGCCTTCGAGAAGATCGGAGCGGACGTGATCGCCCGATACCACCGAATGCGCGGGGACGATGTCCACTTTCTGATCGGGATGGACGAGCACGGCCAGAAAGTCGC
>JBKJKB010000365.1:0-5885 GCA_046597675.1 Gemmatimonadaceae bacterium | reverse complement strand
GCCGTGTCCAACGCGGTGCGGCGCTCGCGCGCCGGCCTCCAGGATCCGAATCGCCCGATCGGCTCATTCATCTTCCTCGGCCCGACGGGTGTCGGCAAGACGGAGACCGCGCGCGCTCTCGCCGATTTTCTGTTCGACGACGAGCACGCGATGGTTCGGATCGACATGTCCGAGTACATGGAGAAGCACGCCGTGGCTCGCCTGATCGGTGCGCCCCCCGGCTACATCGGCTTCGAGGAGGGCGGTCAGCTCACCGAAGCGGTCCGGCGACGCCCGTACTCGGTGATCCTGTTCGACGAGATCGAGAAAGCGCACCAGGACGTGTTCAACATCCTGCTGCAGATTCTCGACGACGGGCGACTCACCGATTCACAGGGGCGCACGGTCAATTTCCGCAACGCCGTCATCGTCATGACGTCGAACATCGGCAGCCATTACATCCTCGAGCGCTCCGGTGCCGACTGGGCCGAGACCGAGACGCAGGTGATGAACGCGCTGCGGCAACATTTCCGCCCGGAGTTTCTCAATCGCGTGGACGACGTGATCGTCTTCCGCCCGCTCGGCGCGGCGGAGCTGGACAGCATCATCGATCTGCAACTGGACCGTCTCCACAAGCTTCTCGCCGACAGAAAGCTCACGCTCGAGCTCACGCCCGACGCCAAGAAGCTGGTTGCCGCTGAAGGGTTCGACCCCGCTTACGGCGCGCGGCCGCTCAAGCGCTCCATCCAGAGAATGCTGCAGGATCCGCTGGCGATGGCCGTGCTCGAAGGCAGGTTCGCGGCAGGGGATCACATCGTCGCCACGGTCGGAGAAGGCGGGAAGATATCCTTCGAGAAATCCGCATAGACGTGACTTCCGGCGACGGCGAGTATATGGGAGCCGCTCTCGCCTGTGCGCGCGAGGCGGCGGGAGCGGGCGAGGTCCCGGTCGGCGCTGTGATTGTGCGAGCCGGTAAAGTGATCGCGCGCGCCGGGAACCGAACCGTCCGCGACCAGGATCCGACCGCTCACGCGGAGGTGCTCGCGATCCGCCACGCCGCGTCCGGGCTGGCGAGTTGGAGGCTCGAGGGGTGTGCGCTGTACGTGACTCTCGAGCCCTGCGCGATGTGCGCGGGGGCGATCGTGCTGGCGAGGATCGACAAGCTCGTCTTCGGCGCCTGGGACGAAAAAGCCGGAATGGCCGGCTCCGTGGGTGACGTCGTGCGCCATCCCCGACTCAACCATCGTCCCGAGGTTCTGGGAGGAATCCTCGCCGAGGAGTCGGCCGCTCTCCTGCGCGAGTTCTTCGCCGCGAAGCGACAGGCGTAACGCCGCGGCAGGCATGAACAAAATGCTCGCGCCGGTCGAAACCGGGGGGTATGTTGGGGGCCGGTTGTATACCTAACGGCCCACCGCGGGCTTACGAGGAAGCACGACATCGATCCCCTAAGCCCCAAGCCGCTCGCCGTCGCGCGGGCGATGACCACGAACGTGCGCCGGCTCGCGATGATCGCGAGCTACGGACTCGCGGCTGTCGTTCTTCGCCTCTTTGGTGTTCCCATCCCTCGCGACATGTTCCTGCTGTTCGCGTCGTGGATGGCGGCCGGGCTCCTGTACCACATTCTCCTGCGACGCACGCAGACCAGGAGATCAGCCGACAGGATCCAGCTTTTCGGTCTGTGCGCCGACGTCAGCTACCTGACCGGCGTGCTCTCGATAATGGGTGGCGCCTGGTGGCTGGGCGGAGTGATCCACGGATTCATTCTCACTTTCGCGTTCGCCTCGCTGCCTCGCCGTCAGGCAGTGGCGCTCGCGTCGTATGCGATCTTCGCGTTCCTGGCGCTCATTGCGGGGCAGACGTTTCGCGCCACCGGCTCGTCCTTTCTGGGCGTTCCCTCACTCGCCGGGAACTACCGACTCGCGGGCACTGTGGCGATTTTCGGTGGGATCGCCCTCGTTGGGCTCGCGGTCGTGCAGTACATGTTCGTGGCGATCATGCGCCGCGCTCAGGAGCGGTATCGCGGCCTGTTCGAGACCGTGCCTGACGTCATCGTCAGCACCAACCTTCGCGGCACCGTCACCGCGGCGAACGCGGCCGCTTACCGGCTGGCTGGAGCGCGCGCCGACGATATCGTCGGTCAGCCGCTGCGCCGTCTCATAGCCGGCGAAGAAGTATCGATCGGCCTGGAGCATTTCCGCGCGGCGCGCGAGGGCGAGACCCGCCAGTTCGTGATCAAGGTGGACGGTCCGGACGACACGCCGCGCTGGCTCGAGTGCACCTGCAAGGCGGTGCGTGACGGCCGCGAGGCCGTGGGCGTTCTGTTCGTCGGCCGCGACATCACGCGGGAGAAGGAAGACGAGGAAGCGCTGCGCCGCAGCGAGGAGCAGTTGATCCAGGCGCAGAAGATGGAGGCCGTGGGGCAGCTCGCGGGCGGACTGGCCCACGATTTCAACAACCTCGTCTCCGTCATTACCGGCTACTGCGGGTTCCTTCGGAGAGACCTCGCCGGCGACGACGCGCGGATGGATGACATCAAGGAGATACAGGCGGCCGCCGAGAGCGCGGCCTCACTCACCCGCCAGCTGCTGGCGTTCAGCAGAAAGCAGGTGCTGCAACCGAAGATCGTCAATCTGAACGACAGCGTCGAGCAGCTCGAGCACATGCTTCGGCGCCTGATCGGCGCGCAGATCGAGATCAAAACCATCCTCGATTCGGATCTCCAGCTGGTGAAGGCGGATCCCAACCAGCTCGATCAGGTCGTGATGAACCTGGCGGTCAACGCGCGGGACGCGATGCCGGGCGGCGGCGTGCTGACGCTGGGGACCGAGAACGTGATGCTCGACGCCGAATACGCGCGCACGCACCCGGGCGTCCACGCCGGCCCGCACGTCATGCTGTGCATTCGCGACAACGGCATCGGCATGGACTCGGAGACGCAGGCGAGGATCTTCGAGCCGTTTTTCACGACCAAGGATCCGGGCATGGGCACCGGGCTGGGGCTCTCCACGGTCTATGGAATCGTGCGCCAGAGCGGTGGCCACATATGGGTGTACAGCGAGGAGGGGCTGGGCACGGTCTTCAAGATCTACTTTCCCGTCACCGAAGAGTCGGCGGAGCAGCGCGCTGAAACGCATTTGCCGGACGATGCGCTGCAGGGAAGTGAGACGGTGCTCGTGGTCGACGACTCGGAATCGTTGCGTCCCGTCGTCGCCAGGATCCTGCGGCAGTACGGCTACGTCGTCGTGCAGGCGTCGGGCGGGGAGGAGGCGACTCGTCTTGCCGAGAAGGAAACCGGTCCAATCCATCTACTGCTCACCGACATCGTGATGCCGGGGATGAGCGGCCCGGCCCTCGCGCGAAAGCTGCTGCGCTGGCATCCGGATCTGCGGGTGCTCTTCATGTCCGGCTACGCGGAGAACGCCATGGTTCGCGAGGGGCTGCGCCAGCCGAGCGCCGGGTTCATCGAGAAGCCGTTCTCGCCCGAGACGCTCGCGCGCGAAGTGCGGCGCGCGCTCGATGCCGTACCCGTCAACCGTACGGTGACCGCGGGCTGAAGAAAGTTTTACCGCACGATCGCAATCACCGGCGGACTCTCATTGCCCGCGCGATCGACGGCTGTGACCCAGATTTCCGAAGCCGCCGCTGCGCCAGGCGTCGTCGCTCGGCGGAATGAAAGGATCGATCCAGGGATGATCGTGGTGCGCCAATCCGACCCGTATCGGGAGCGCACAGCCCAAAGCCACGGTTGTTCGTCATTCCCCGGACGCACCTCAACGACCTGCCCGCCTGACGTGCTGTCCTGCGTGAGGAAGATGGCCGGCGTAGCCGGTGGGATGGAATCCAGCCACGGCGAAGCCGGCACCAGCGCCGGCTGTGAATACGGTCCGGACTTCAGCAGGTCCGCGATCGAGTCGCGGTTGCGCATCAGCCCGCGCATGCTGAAATGCACGTTGCCGCCGGCTCCGGGGTCGTCGCGAGTCAACGCGATCTGCCGCAGCAGCTCGTCAGCGCGCCAGCTCTGCGGTCCCGCGACTGTGTCCGTGCGGCTCGTGAAGTTGCCCACCCAGATGTGCCGCCGGTACGTGTTTTCGTCCACCCACCATCGCAGGAGCGAGGCGTAGTTCTGCCCCGGAGAATCGGAGCGCCAGTACAGTTGCGGCGACAGGTAATCGAGCCAGCCGTTGTTCAGCCATTTGCGTGCGTCGGCGTAGATGCTCGCGTACGCGTCGAATCCGGTGACGCCCGCCGGATGGCCGGGCCGCCAGATTCCGAATGGACTCACGCCGACCTTTACGTGCGGCTTGGTTCTTCGGACACCGGCGAAAAGCTCGGCGACGAACCGGTCGACGTTCTGCCGGCGCCAGTCGTCTCTCCGCATTCCAGCGCCGTACCGGTGGAAGCTCTCATCGTCGGGGAAGGGAATGAGCGCATTGCTGGCCGAGTCGCGCTCCTGGTACGGGTAGAAGTAGTCGTCGATGTGCACGCCGTCTATGTCATACCGCTGCACCACGTCGAGAATTACCGCCAGCGAATGACGATGGACGTCGGGCTCGCCCGGATCCAACCAGAGTGAGCTGCCGTAAGTGCGGACCAGATCTGGACGAGTTCGTGAGATGTGGCTCGGCCCCAATTCGCTGCGGAGCGAAGAGTGCTTGGCGCGGAAAGGATTGAACCACGCGTGCAGCTCGAGTCCGCGCTTGTGCGCTTCTTCCACCGCGAACGCGAGAGGCTCGTAAAACGGCTCTGGCGGTGTCCCCATCGAGCCGGTCAGGTATGGAGACCACGGCTCCAGAGCGGATGCGTACAGCGCATCGGCTGCCGGCCGGACCTGCAGGATCAGCGCGTTGAGATTCAACTCGACGGCGCGGTCCAGGATCGCGAGCAGCTCGGCTTTCTGCGCGGCGCTGGACAGTCCGGGCCTCGACGGCCAGTCGATGTTGCTCACCGAAGCGATCCATGCCGCGCGGAACTCGCGCGCGACCGGCGACGGTGGAGTCGACTGGAGCGCCGGCTCCGGCTGTGGTATAGGCGGGATCGGGGCGATGGCCGGGGCGCAGCCGGACTGGGCAAGACCGGCGGCGAAAATCGTGAGCAGTGTGGCGCGGTGTCGGGGCTTCAAACGTCGGATCTCCGCAGGGTGAAAGGACGCAATGCGAGCTGCTCGGCGCGCGCGACAACCGTCGCCGGGTGGCGGTCGTCAACGAAGAATTCTTCTACAGCCCAGGGCGTGTCCCCGGCCAGCTGGTGTCCGTGCTCGTCGAGATCGGGGAGGCGCGAACCCGAGCTGTCTACGTGGCTGAACGGCCCGGACAGCCCGAAGCCGACAGCTTTAAGGTACGCCTCCTTGCGTGTCCATATCATGAAGAATGCGGTCTCGCCGCTGGTTGCTTCCCGCTGCTTCAGCAGCTCGCGTTCGCCTTGCGTCAGAAAGCGGTTCGCAAGCGCCGGCGCCGCGCGCCTGGGCCGAACCTGTTCCACGTCCACGCCGACGGCGAATAGAGCGACAGCGATGAGTCCCCAGTTTCCGGAGTGTGACACGTTGAAGTGCACCTCCGCGGACGGCGGAGCGAGCATCGGCTTGCCGCGTGGCGCGCGAACGATCTCGACTTCCTGGGGGAGCGTTCGAGTGTATCCTGAAAGCACCTCGCGCAGCGCGGATTGGCTGGCGACGTTTGACGAGCCAGGATCGCCGAGGGGAAATCGCCAGACGTGGACTTCGGCGGGGCCGATGCCGGCCTCGCGAGGCACGGATTCGACCCAGGTTGTTAACGCTGCACCCGGCCCGGGGATCAGCGGCGCGCGCTCGGCCATGGCTCCACGAAGTCAACTGGGCTCACGTTGGCGATGCGCGCGAAGTCCCGTGTGTTGGACGTCACGAGTGTGACACCCGCTTCGCGGCAGGAGAG
>JBKJKB010000173.1:0-15232 GCA_046597675.1 Gemmatimonadaceae bacterium | reverse complement strand
GCAGAAGAATCTGCTCCACGTAATCCGCCGGGAGCCGCTCCTTGGCGGCGATCTCGCGACCGGTCACCGGCCTGGCGCTCGCGCGCTGCGCCAGATGCAGGGTACAAATCACGCCGTATTCGGCCCAGGTCGTAATTCTCACAACTTCAGGATAGGCCCGAACGACAGTCCGGGCAAGTTATCCGACCGACCCGGCGCCGCCCTTTCCGCCAGGAATGCCGATATCGGTCATTTTGCGAAGGTCGAGCACTTCGTCGATGCGTTCGTCGGGCAGCACCTTTTCGCGCTTCACCAGCTCCCGGATCAGCACGCCCTCTTTCACTGATTGCTTGCTGATATCCGCCGCGCGGGCGTAGCCGATCTCAGGGGCCAGCGCCGTGGCCAGCGCGGCCGAGCGCTCCAGCCAGTACGCGCACTGTTCCACGTTCGCCTCGATCCCGCGCACACACCGCTCGTCCAGCGAGCGCGCAGCCGTGGTCAGGATCCGCATGGACAGCAGAACATTGTACGCGATAACCGGCATCATGACGTTCAGTTCGAGCTGGCCGTGCTCCGCCGAGATCGCGACACAGTTGTCGTTGCCCATCACCTGGTAGCACACCTGGTTGACCATCTCGGGGATGGACGGGTTGACCTTCCCCGGCATGATCGACGATCCTGGCTGCACAGCCGGCAGTCTTATCTCGTCCAGCCCGGTGCGCGGGCCGCTCGCCATCAGGCGGAGGTCACTCGAGATCTTGCTCAAGTCGATCGCGAGCACGCGGAGCTGCGCGCTGAAGCCCGCAGCGTCGCCCATGCTCTGCATCAGCTGCACACGGTCTGTTCCGCCGCGCAGCTCGAGGCCGCTCATCTCGCGCAGGTGCTTCACCATGAGCGATGGGTATTGCGCTTCGACGTTGACGCCGGTGCCGACGGCGCTTCCGCCGATGCCCAGATCGCGCAGATACTCGGCAGACTCTTTCACGCGCGAAATCCCGCGCCGCAGCGTGCCGCCGTAAGCGGTGAATTCCTGGCCGAGCCTGATCGGCATCGCGTCCTGCAGGTGCGTGCGTCCCGACTTGAGCACGTCGTCGAACTCGCGGCCCTTCGCCTCGAGCGCAGTGGCCAGCGCCGTAAAAGCGCCCACCAGTGGTTCGAGCTGCGCCAGGCACGCGAGCCTGATTGCGGTCGGAATCACGTCGTTGGTGGACTGCGCCATGTTGACGTGATCGTTCGGGTGAACCGGCGCGTACTTCCCGCGCTCGCTGCCCAGAATCTCGTTCGCCCGGTTCGCCAGCACTTCGTTGCAGTTCATGTTGTGCGAAGTGCCAGCGCCCGCCTGATACACGTCCACCACAAAATGGTCGAGGTGCTTTCCCGCCAGCACTTCGTCCGCCGCCTGCACGATCGCATCCGCCAGCCGCGCTTCCAGGCGGCCGGTGTCTCTGTGAGTCAGCGCCGCCGCCTTTTTGATGCGCACCGTCGCCAGGACAAACTCCGGCAACGCGGTGATTCCGCTGATCGGAAAATTCTGCACCGCCCGCAGCGTCTGAACGCCGTACAGCACGTCCGAAGGCACCTGGAGCTCCCCTAGCGGATCCTTCTCTGGCCGAGTCTGTGACGATTTATTCATTGCTGTTGGCTCTTGGCTGATTGCTGTTGCTCTTGGCTGCTAGCTGCTGCCTGCTGGCAGCCAGCTATCTCTTTACGTGACTATCCTCGCCGTCCCATTCAGAAACGGATTCGAGATCAGTTCTTCGCGAACGGTCGTCGGTGGCCCGTGCCCAGGATACAGCACCGTTGCGGGATCCAGCGCGGTGATCCGCTCCAGAGAGCGACTCAAGTGGCCGCCGTTCGAGCCCGGCAGGTCAGTTCGACCCACCGATCCCGCGAAGAGACAATCACCGACGAACGCGACGCCCTGTCCATGTATCATCACGTGCCCCGGCGCATGCCCCGGGACGTGCGCCACCTGGAACCGTAATGCACCGACTTCCAGCGTATCCCCATCGGACAGCTCGTGGTCCGGCGGCGGCGGATCATCGAACGGCAGGCCGTACAGCTCGGCCTGAGTGTGTGCATGCCGGTACAGGATGGTGTCCAGCGGGTGCAGATAAATCGGGACCGGCCACTGCCGCCTGACCCCGGCGATTGCACCAACGTGATCGATGTGCGCGTGGGTGATCCACATCGCCCTGAGCGCAGTGCCGCTTTTTTCAACCGCGGCGATGAGACGGTCGGGCTCCGCGCCGGGGTCGATCAGCACCGACTCGCCGCTCGCCTCGTCGAGCACCAGATACGAGTTCTCCTGGAACGCGCCGACGGTGAGCGTCTCGACCTTCATACGGCGTAACCGCCCGTGCGCACGATCATGGGCACTCCGCCTTCATCCTTCCGCGCCTTGAGATACTTCTCGGCGGCGATCGCGGCAGTCGTGCCATCTCCCGTGGCCGTTGTCACCTGTCTCGTGAGCTGCGCGCGCAGATCACCCGCGGCAAATAGCCCCTTCATCGACGTCTCCATGTTCTGGTCCGTCACCATGTAACCCAGATCGTCGTGGTTCACGTGACCTTCGACGATGCCGGTGTTCGGGCGGAATCCGATGAACACGAAAATGCCGGTGGCCGGAATATTCCGCTCTTCCCGCGTCTTGACATCACGCGTCACCAGGTTCGTCACGAGCCCGTGCGCATCCCCTTCGATCTTCTCGATCACCGTGTCCCAGATCACCGTGATCTTCGGGTTCTCGAACAGGCGCTTTTGCAGGATCTTGGATGCGCGCAGCTCGTCGCGCCGGTGAATCAGATAGACCTTCTCCGCGTAGCGCGTGAGAAAGTCGGCCTCTTCCACCGCTGCGTCTCCGCCTCCAACAACGGCGATCGTGTGCCCCTTGAAGAACGCGCCGTCGCAGATGGCACAGTACGAAACGCCCTTGCCCGCGTATTCCACCTCGCCGGGAATCCCCAGCTTCACCGGAGTACCGCCGGCGGTGAGGATCACGGCCGGCGCGCGAAACACCGCGCCGCTTTCGGTCTCCGCTTCGAAGCTTCCGTCCTCGACCTTGCGGACGCAGGTCACCGTTTCCTGAACGAACTCGGCGCCGAACTTCTTGGCGTGGCTCTCGAACTTCTGCGCCAGCTCCCAGCCGAAGATGTGCTCGAAGCCAGGATAGTCTTCGATCACTTCGGTGTTGAGCAGCTCGCCCCCGGCGAGCCCGCGCTCGAGCACGACCGTGCGAAGCATTGCCCGGCCGCAGTACATCGCGGCGGTCATGCCTGCTGGCCCGGCTCCGATAATCAGTACCTCGTATTCGTCAGTATTACTCAAATCGCCTCAGGGAAAAACGCTGCGTACTGCGCGCTCCGCGCTAGATGATAGCCTTGAAATATACCGACCCCCGGAGCTCCCTACCCGGATCGAATCCTACGAAACAAGCTCCCCTACCCGCTCCACGAGATAGTCAGCAAACGGCAGCGAGCATGTGAAGGCCGGAGACACGGCGTTCAACACGTGCAGCGACCGCTCGTCGCCCTCGACCACGAAATCCATCTCCAGCTTCCGCTCGCCCACGTCGAACAGCTGGGCTCTGATTCCCGGTGGTCCCCAGGTGCGGTAATGCTCGGGCCTTATGTCCGGCACCAATCGCGCCGCGAGCGCTACCAGCCGCGGGCGCCAGTACTTCCGGATCTCCGCGATCGCCAGATCGCGGAAACCAAAGTCGTTTCGCGCAAGCAGCGACAGTTCGCGCGCAGCGATTTCCGCGAATTCCCCGAAACGAAACTTCGAGAACCACGCGTACTGCTCCCGCCAGAACGCTGGAGTAGCCGTGGGGCCGATCTTCACATGACCGTCCACGGTCACCGTGAAGTGAACACCGGCGAACGGATTTCCGAGATCAGGCACCGGGTACACGTTCGTCCGCAGCCGCTCGCGCTCGTCACCGTACAGGTACAACCCCTTGAACGGCAGAATCCGGTATTGCCGCCCCAGCCCGTGGTCGTGCGCGATTTTGTCGGCGTACAGGCCGGCGGCATTGACCACGAAGCGCACGGGAAAGCTGCCCGACGAGGTATGCACGACGTCGCCTACGCGCCGGCGATACGCCGTGGAAGTCAGCGTCTCGACGCCCAGCGCAGCGGCATCCTGCGCGAGCGAGCTCAACACTTTCACGGGATGAACCGACGCGGTCGTCGGTGAGAACAGCGCGCGCCCGACAGTCCTGGCGCGCGGCTCGATCTCCGGCACCCCGGCCTCGTCCACCTCCTCGACCGGAACTCCATTGCTTTCGGCACGCCGCTTCAGCTCGTCGATGCCCGCGTGATCGGCTTCCGATTGAGCGACCACCAGCTTGCCGCAGCGATTGATCGGTAGCCCGCGCTCGAGGCAGTACTCCGTCAGCCGCCGGCAGCCGTCCCTGCTGAATCGCGCCTTGAGACTGGAGCTCGAATAGTAGAAACCGGCGTGCAGCACGCCGCTGTTACGTCCGCTCGCGTGGCTGCCGAGAGTGGCGTCCTTTTCGATCAGACGAACCGTGGCGTCCGCATACTTCCGCTTCAGCGCGGCAGCGCAGCTGATCCCGACGATTCCACCGCCGACAACGAGGAAATCGACGGCTTTCCCGCCAATGGCAGAGGTCACCGGGCGTGCCGGCCGCCGTCCACGATCAGCGTCTCGCCCGTTACGAAATCCGCCTTCAGCAGAAACAGAACCGCATCGGAAACGTGGCGCGGATCGCCGAGTCGCCGTAGCGGCGCGGTCTCGGCGAGGTGCGCCGCCGCGGCTTCGCTGAATCCCTCCGGCAGCAGCACCGCTCCCGGCGCGACCGCGTTGACGCGGATCCTCGGGCCCAGCACCTTCGCCAGAGATTTCGTCATTCGTACGATCCCGGCTTTGCTGATTCCGTGCGGCACGTACCCGGTCCAGCTTTCGTACGCCGCGAGGTCCGCGATGTTGATGATCACGCCATCGCGCTGGTTCTGCTCGGGACCGCCCCAGCCCATCGCGCGCGCCGCCGCCTGCGAGAGAAAGAATGGAGCGCGCAGGTTCACCGCGAACATCGAATCCCAATCCTCCGCCGTGACTTCGCCGAACGGAGTTCTCAGCATCACGGCCGCGGAATTGACCAGCACGTCGAGTCCGCCGAAATGCTTCACGACCGCATCAACAAGCTGCTCCGAAGCCGCGACATCCAGCAGGTTCGCCTGGAAAACTTCCGCATCGCCGCCCAACGCCTGGATCTCGGCTCGAAGCTCCTCGGCGCCGGTACGCGACTCGTGGTAGTGAATCGCGGTTCGCGTCCCCTCGCGTGCGAGTGCCTCGGCGATGGCGCGACCCACTCTGCGACCCGCGCCGGTGACAAGCGCGACCTTTCCGCTCAGATCCATTTGGCCCGTCAGCTCGAGGCGGTAGCCGGGACCCTGCTCGCTACGAGTCGCTCTTGTCGCTCGAGCCACTCTCGCGGCACGATCTGCTCGCCCAGCGTGCGGTCTCCCACCGGACCGTGCCAGTCGGACCCGCCGCTCGGCACGAGGCCGAGGAAGTCGCACAGCGCCTCCAGTCCGGCCGCGACATCGGGGCTGTGGCTCGGGTGCCGCACCTCGAGACCGTCCAACCCTTGTGCGACGAGCCGCTCCACGCGCTCGCGCTTGGCGGTGCGCGAGGGATGCGCCCATATCGCGATTCCGCCGGCTTCGTGAATTATCCGGATCGCGTCTTCTATGAGAAACAGGGACTTGGGGACGAACGCGGCGCGCCCCTGTCCGAGATATCTGTCGAACGCTTCGTGCTGATCGGCGACCGCGCCCGACTGTATCAGCGCGCGCGCAATGTGTGGCCGGCCCACGGCGCCGCCGTTCGACTGCTCGAGGACTTTGTCGAGACTTATAGCCACGCCAATCTCGGACAAACGGTCCACGATAAGTCGGGCACGCTCGGTCCTCTTCTGGCGGAGGTCGGTGAGCTCCCGCTCGAGCGCGTCCAGTCGCGTCACGTGCAGGCCGAGCACATGAACCTCCCTGCCGCTCGCGTCTTCGTGCGCGCTCAGCTCGACGCCACGGATGACGCGCACGCCGAGACCTTCGCCGGCGAGGACGGCTTCGTGCACGCCCGCGACGGTGTCGTGATCAGTCAGCGCGATTACGGCGAGTCCCGCCGCACTGGCGGCTGCGACGACCTTCGCGGGAGGAAGAATCCCGTCGGACGCGCTGGAGTGAAGGTGTAGATCGATTTCCGACCGGCCTGCTCCCGCGCCCCGCTGATCCGGGCCCGAGCTCACCTGCTGTAGCCGGCCTCGGGAGAGGTGAACCCCGGCTGTGACTGCGCGAACAGCTCCGTCAGCTTCTCATCCGAAAGCTCGGCGAACGACGCCTCGCGCGAGCGTGCGCCGAGCGGCGAGTATCGCGTCACGCGGATCTCGCGGTCGTCGCCCGTCCCGCGGGTAAACAGGAGACCGTACTCGTCCTGATCGTATTGGGTCACGAATCCGGACGTCGCCACGCTCCATTCCTCTCCACTCACACTGATTTTTCTGATTGGCATCAGCTTAGCTCCACTTCCTTGTATATCCGGGCTGCATCAAGAATCGGGTCGAGTGCGGCATTGTGCGCGTCGGCGAGCTTCCGGGCTTCCGTCGCCTCGGTGAATTCAATGAACGCGCCAGGAAGGCCGACTTCCTCGAACACCCAGAAGTTGCACCCTGCCGCGGAGTAGTGCGCCTGTCTCGCCTTGAGCTTCTCGAGGTAGCGCTGCCTCTCGGAGCGCGTGACGATTGCGCGGTGAATCGTCAGCACGCGCGCCACCCTACACCCCGGCTTCGCTGAAGTTTTCCAGCGTGGACTTCACATGCGCCAGGAACTGGTCCGCGACCGCGCCATCGATAATACGGTGGTCGAAGGACAGGGAGAAATACGCGCAGGTCCGAATCGCGAGCACGTCGTCGCCGTCCGGCCCGGCGATCACTTTCGGCCTCTTCTCGATCGCGCCGACCCCGAGAATCGCCACCTGCGGCTGGTTGATGATTGGTGTCCCCATCAAAGACCCGAAGACTCCGGGGTTCGTGATGGTGAAAGTGCCGTCCTGAACCTCTTCTGGTGACAGTCGCTTGGCGCGCGCCCGCGCGGCGAGATCGTTCAACGCGCGCGTGAGACCGGCTAGCGACAGATTGTCCGCCTGCTTGATGACTGGAACGATAAGCCCCCAGTCCAACGCCACCGCGATGGCAATGTTGTACTGCTTGCGGTAGATGATGTTGTTCCCGGATACCGCGGCATTCATGACCGGGAATTTCTTGAGCCCGTCGACAACGCTCGCAATGATGAACGGAAGGTACGTAAGGTTCTGCCCGGTCGCGGCGTGGAACTCCGCCTTCTTCGCGGCCCGTATCTTCGACACGCGCGTAAGATCGATCTCCATGAACGACGTCACGTGTGCCGAGGTACGTCGCGAGACCACCATATGCTCGCTTATCAGCCCCCGCATCTTCGACATCGGCTCGACGACGTCACCCGGCCACGGTGAGGCGGCCGGTCCGTGAGCTGCGACCCCGCCCGGAGCGTGCATCGACGCGCCGGTGCCTGCGCCCGCAGGCGGCCCCGACTCGATGAAGCCGAGTATGTCCTTCTTGGTGACGCGACCGGCGATGCCGCTCCCGCGCCCGCGCAGCGCGGCGAGATCGACGCCGTGCTCCGCCGCGATCTTGCGCACCAGCGGCGAGGACCGCGTCTGAACGCGTTCCTCGAAGGATGAGCCATTGCCACCTGAACCTGACATCGGCCCCGCGGGAGCGGGAACCGGCGGAGCGACGTGTGTCGAGGGCGCCGCTTTCACCGCCTGCGGACTCGCGGCAGCCGCGGGCACCGGGGCGAGCTCGGGCGCAGGAGCGCTCACAACGGCGCCCTTCTCCGTTTCTATCCTCGCGACGACTGTCTGCACCGCCACCGTCTCGCCTTCCTTGACGAGGATCTCGGCGATCACGCCGGCCACGGGAGACGGAATCTCCGCGTCGACCTTGTCGGTCGAGATCTCGAAAATCGGCTCGTCGCGCTTGACCTCGTCGCCGGCCTTCTTGAGCCAACGCGAGAGCGTACCCTCCGCGATCGACTCGCCCATCTGCGGCATTATCACGTCAACTCGGGCCACAGTCATCAACCTCGCTTAGAGTCCAGGCGCATCATCCATCCTGCGCTTCCCGCGCAATCTCCAGATCACTCCAGCCGGCAGCGTCACCATCCCGATCAGCGCTCCCGCCAGCATGAACACATGCCAATCGCACGCCGGCAGTCCGCTGGGCGGCTCGCAGCGGCGCGCCAAACCCGCGACTTTCGCGATCAGCACGGCAATCATCCCGCCGCTGAAGAACCCGCCGACCGTCGTTACGCACCCAACGCCCAGATACCGCTCGAAGCGAAACTCGTCGCGATCGTTCCGGGTGCCCATCAGTAAGCGGCCAGCCGCCGAATCCCCCTTACAATATCCGCCGTTTGCGGGAGAACATAGTCCTCCAGCGACGGAGCGTACGGCAGGGGCACGTCGGCGGCCGTAATTCGAAGTACCGGGGCGTCCAGCCACTCGAAGGCCAGCTCGTTGATCCTGGCCGTTATCTCCCCCGCGATCCCCCCTGTCCGGGTGTCCTCGTGCACGACGAGAATCCGGTTCGTCTTCTTCACGGTGGCGACGATGGCGTCGTCATCGAGCGGCAGCAGGGTGCGAAGGTCGATCACCTCCACCGAGAGTCCATCCTCCTTCTCGCACTGCTCGGCGGCCTCCAGCACCTTCCACAGGGTCGCGGCATAGCTGATAACCGAAACGTCCCTGCCCTCGCGCGCGGTCCTGGCTTTTCCGATCGGAACCACGTGGTCGCCGTCCGGGACCTCTTCCTTGATCCGGCGATACAGGTATTTGTGCTCGAAGTACAGGACGCAGTCGTCGTCACGAATCGCTGACTTGAGCAATCCTTTGGCGTCGCTCACCGTCGCCGGATAGACGATCTTCAGACCGGGGGTGTGCAGGAACGCTGCTTCGGGATTCTGCGAGTGGAATGGCCCGCCACGCACATAGCCTCCGCTCGGCCCGCGAACCACCATCGGACACGGCAGCATCGCGCGATACCGGGCGGTAGCGACGTAATTCGTCAGCATGTCGTAGCCGCACGAGATGAAATCGATGAACTGCATCTCGCACACGGGCCGCATTCCCATATGCGACGCGCCGGCCGCGGCTCCGATGATCGCGGCCTCCGAGACCGGCGTGTCGATTACCCGGTCCTCTCCGAACTTCGCCAGAAGTCCGTCCGTGACCTTGAACGCGCCGCCGTACGCACCGATGTCCTCGCCGAGGCAGAAGACGTTCTCGTCGCGCTCCATCTCCTCGAACAGCGCCTGGCGGATCCCCTCGAGATAAGTGATCTCAGGCATCTTCGGTCGCTTTCACCGTGTCCGGGTCGTGCGTTCCCCACGAAGCGGGACGCTCGTGCTCTGCCACCGCGCTGCGAACCCCTTCGCGGAACCAGAGCGGCTCGATGACCGCGGGATCCGCATAGATGCCGACCAGCGCGTCGTCCGACTCCGGCACCGGCGAGCGCTCGGCTTCATCGGTCGCAAGGTCGATCTCCTGGAGGACGCGCGCGTCGATCTGCTCCAGCTCCGCGACAGCGATCCGTTCCGTCCGAGTCAGCCGCTCGACGTATCGCGTGAGCGGATCGTTCTCCCGCTCCCACCGCTCGATCTCGCCCTGTGGCACGTAGGATTGGTTGTCGTGCTCGGCGTGGCCCTTCCTGCGATAGGTGACGAGCTCGATCAGCGACGCGCCCTCGCCGCGCCGCGCGCGATCCACCGCGCGGCGCGTCATGTCGTACACTGCGAGCACGTCGTTGCCGTCCGCCCGCTCTCCCGGAATTCCGTAGCCGATCGCCTTGTCCTTGAGCTCGCTCGCCGCCGTCTGCTTATGCACGGGTGTCGAGTACGCGTAGCCGTTGTTCTCCACGATCACGACGAGGGGACACCGCTGTACGGCGGCGAAGTTGATCCCCTCGTGAAACGCGCCGGTCGACGTTGCGCCGTCGCCGACGTACACGAGTCCGACGCGGTCCTGCTTGCGGATCCTGAACGACAGCGTCACCCCGGCCATCACCGGAACCATGTCACCCAGGTGCGATATCTGTCCGATGAAGCCGCGGTCGGGGCTGCCGAAGTGAATGTTGAGCTCGCGGCCGCGGGTCGGAGAGTCTCCTTTCGCCATGTACTGTCGCAGGATCTCGAGCGGTGTCGCGCCCTGCACGAGCATCGAGCCGAGGTTTCTGATCAGCGGCGAAAGCACGTCGCCTTTGCTGCGGTCCAGCGCGTAGGCGCTGCCGACGGCATCGGCCTCCTGCCCCAGCGAGCGGAACAGTCCGCCGACGACTTTGGTCTGGCGGTAAAGATTAACGAGCCGCTCCTCGAGCGATCGCGTCAGGCGCATGTAGTAGTACAGCTCCAGCTTCTGCTCGCGCGTGAGCGCGGAGCCGCGGCCGGGCTCCTGCCGTGCGCGCCCAGCCGCCTGCTTGCCGGCCCGGGGTCCCGTAGCCGCGCGCGTCGCCATCAGTACGCGGCGCGCAGCCTGTGCCTGGGGTCGGCCTTGCTCCGCAGCTCCACGAAGAAGCGCTTCACGTTGCGGTCGAGGCGGCTCTCGCCCGTCTGATCCGTGGAGACCTCGACGAACGTGTAATGCCCGCCTTCCTTCTCGACCTTGAGCCGCAGGCTTCCCAGGTTGCCAACGTACGATCTCGCGCGGTGCGAGTTCACCGTCCGCTCGAGCGTGAGGCGGGCGAAGAAATCGTCCGCGGCCGCGAGGACGTCGTCGGAGGCAAGCCGGCTTCTATAAAAGTGGCGCATGATTTTTCCTCAGTATCCCGGCTTCGTCGAGGGCAGCACGGTTTGAATCCAGTCGGCGCGCTCCAATCTCCGGGTCGAATCCCTGCGGAATTGCACCGCGATGGCCCAATCGCCGGCAATCACATAATACAGGCGCCCGTAGTACGCGCCGATCTCCTTTCCCTTCGCGAGTCCGTCGTCGGTGTTGGCTCCGTCCGGACTGGTCGCGAAAATCCGCCCCTCACCGTTCTCGATCGGTTGATTGGTAACGCGGTCCCGCACGACGAGCTTGTACACCGCGGGCTCGAGCGCTTCCGGCGGCATCGGGTCGACCGAGATGCGATAAGCGTAGTTGTCGGTCCACTGGCGGATGTCGGTGTTTGGCTGCGAAGGACCGCACCCGACGAGTGCAAGAATCGCAAAGCTCCCGACTGCCAGCTGATAGCTGATGGCTGATGGCTGTTGGCGAATCTTCATGTGTAGTACTCCAATCCGAGATGCGTTATCTGCTCTTCGCCCATGAGGTGTCGTAGCGTGTTCTTCAGCTTCGTCTGCTGAATGAACAGGTCGTGCTCGGGCTGCAGCCCGGCCGCGGCCATCGGGCTCTTGTAGTAAAACGAAAGCCACTCCTGAATTCCCTTCATACCGGCGCGCTGCGCGAAATCCGACAGCAGCGCCAGGTCCAGCACCAGCGGCGCGGCTAGAATCGAGTCCCGGCAGAGGAAGTTGATCTTGATCTGCATCGGGTAGCCCATCCACCCGAAGATATCGATGTTGTCCCAGCCTTCCTTGTTGTCGCCCCGCGGCGGGTAGTAATTGATCCGCACGACGTGGGAAAAATCCTTGTATAGATCCGGGTACTTCTCAGGCTGCAGAATGGTGTGCAGCACGCTCAGCTTCGACTCTTCCTTCGTCTTGAACGAGGCTGGATCGTCGAGCACCTCGCCATCGCGGTTGCCCAGGATATTCGTTGAATACCAGCCGGCGAGACCGAGCATGCGCGCCTTGAGGCCGGGTGCGATGATGGTCTTCATCCACGTCTGGCCAGTCTTGAAATCCTTGCCGGAGATGGGCACGCCGCGATCGTTCGCCAACTGCACCATCGCCGGAAAGTCGACTGTGAGATTCGGCGCCCCGTTGCAGAACGGGATGCCCTCCATCATCGCCGCGTAGGCGTACAGCATCGACGGCGCAATCGCTTCATCATTGCGCTCCATCGCCTTCTCGAACTGCTCGATGGTCGCGTGCTGCGGCCCGGCCTTGATGAAAATCTCGGTGGATGCGCACCAGACAATGACCAGCCGGTCACATTTGTGCCGTGCCTTGAAATCGCGCATGTCCTGACGCAGCTGCTCGGCGAGATCACGACGGGTCTTGCCTTTCTTGACGTTCTGCCCGTTGATCCGGGTGACGTACTTGTTGTCGAAGACGGCCGGCATCGGCTTGATGGCCGACAGAAAATCGGCGATGGGATCGAGATCACGCGGGTCGAGGACACCGGCGTGCCGCGCCGCCGCCAGCGCATCGTCCGCAATCGGATCCCAGGCGCCGAACACCAGGTCATCCAGCGCCGCGAGTGGCGCGAAATCCTTGATCAACGGCGTCCGATTTTCGGTGCGCTTGCCGAGGCGGATGGTCGCCATCTGCGTGAGCGAGCCGATCGGCTTCGATCGGCCGCGGCGCACGCTTTCGACACCAGCCATGAACGTCGTCGCGACCGCTCCAAGTCCGACGGTAAGAATACCGAGGCGTCCGTTGGCGGGCTGGACCTTGCTCGACCGCGGAGGCGTACGGTTCTCGGGGGAGGAACCCGGCAAGCCTATTCTCCTTTGAGGGCTGGGTGGGGCGCGCTCTGCCGAAATGGCTGCGCAGCGTCATCGACATTTTCGACGGTCACATCAGGCTGATCCATTGCGATCGTAGCACGACGCACAAATGCAATCCGCTGCCACGCCGTAATGCAGGATGTCAGACTGAGCAGAACCACAATTGCCATGAGCACATAGCCATTCCAGAATAATCCGAAGAACGCCTGGGGTGCGGACAGGAGCGTCACTCGCTCGGGACGCTGCATGAAGCCGACCTTGGCGTCGATGCCCAGTGATTCGGCACGCGCTCGCGTATACGACGTGAGAAACGCACCAATCAGCCCCACGAGGCAGACGACGACCATCGTATCGTTGCCATGACGCGCATTCGTCGCGTAAAAAAACGTGAGACCACCCATGACCGCACCGTCAGCCACCCGGTCGAGCGACGAATCATAAAACGCGCCGAAAACCGTGCTCCGTCCTGTCCGTCGAGCGACGGTGCCGTCAAGTACGTCGAAGAGCGCCGTAATGCCGAGCACCCATCCGGCCGTCCGGATGTGTCCAGTGCCGTAAATAATCCCCGCGGCAACCGAGCAGAGCGTGCCTACAGTGGTCAGGGCGTTCGGACTGACGCGCCAGCGCACCATGGCATCCGCGATGGGTTCAATGACGCGCAGATACCCGCGTTGAATCCATTGCCACAGTTGATTGAGGAGGTTCATGCTGCTCGGGCATCCTGGCCGTCAATGACAGCATCTGATCAATGGCATGCAGAAAAAAAAGGGCCGGAGCAAGCTCCGGCCCCACAAAGTTACCCGTCCGTTCCGACGGTAGCAACCGGTTCGCGCTGCGGCAGTTGCGCGACCAGACTGCTCGGAATCAGGGCACTTCCCAGTGATAACTGGACGTGAGCATGACGCCGTCTTTCGTGACCGTGCGCGTGCCGTCGGCCGTCACAGCCTTAAGCGTAACGACCGATCCAGCCGCCACTCCATTCACGGACAGACCTTCCGTCGCACGGCTTGCGACTTCCTTCAGGAAAATATCGCTGCCGCCGCTGACGACATACACGCGGACTGGCTGGGACATGTTATTGACTACGTGCAGGGTTGCGGTGGCCATCGGCGCCGCACCGGTCTTGACTTCGACCTGGCGACCTCCACACGCGGTAGCGGCAGTTAGCATGACTGCGGCAACAAGCAAAGCTCTCATCGAGATCTCCGTTCGAGGGTGAACGCTGGAAGGAAGTGCAAGGAGCATGCGAGCAGAGACGTACCGGCCTATCGATACAGCAGGTGCCGCCGGGTAGCACGGGTGAAAGCGAGCACTGCCGGGAGTTCCCGGTCCATCACCACATCCGAGTCCTCGCCAGCCGTCAACGCACGTCTTGCTGCGGCCGAACCAAAGCGGCGATCGAACGCCAGCGAATCCGTGATCTGGAAAACGGGTCGGTTCGTCTTGAGCAGCGCCCAGATGATCGCCGCACCAATTCGGCCCACCTGAACGCGATCGCGATTCGTCACTTCGATTTCTACGCCGGGCACCAGCTCACCCTTGTACGGTTGCTGGCTGCCGTACCTGTTGGCAGCAAAGGTGATAGCTCGAAAACGTACGCCGTTCATCTCTCGCGATTCGAGGGCCTCGACCAGCGCCTTGGCGTCCAGACCAGGAGCTCCAAAGAGCCGATGCGCGGCCGGTGTGCCGCGCCCAACCGAGATGTTCGTCGCTTCGAGCGCCACGAATGCCGGATACAACAGAGCGCTCTCCGCCGTAGGCAGATTCGGGGAGGGACGGATGTAGCTGAGACCGGTCTCATCCAGCCACATGTGCCGTCGCCACCCGGCTGCAGGCATGACGCGCAGATCGGCACCAATCTTCAGGGTGTCATTGTAGAACCGGGCCATCTCGCCCATGGTCATTCCGTGGCGGAGCGGGAACGGCCACAGCGCATAGGCAAGGCCGGATTTACCGCGAACGGACTCCTCCGTGTTGGAGATGGCCGAATCGAGCACCGGCCCGTCGGGGAAGAAACCCGTGATCGGATTCGGACGGTCCAGTACCACGAGCGGAATGCCGTTGCGTTTGGCGGCTCGCAGCGAATAGACCATTACCCCGACGTACGTCCACGTACGCGTCCCCACATCCTGCAGGTCGAAAACCAACACATCGACTCCCCGCAAGGTACTGTCGGCAGGACCGGCAGTTCCGGGTTTATACAACGAGTGAATCGGAAGCCCGGTGCGCTCATCGATGCTGCTGTCTACGGCCTTGTCTTCCGTTCCGCGGATGCCGTGCTCCGGCGAAAAGAGCGCAACGAGCTGTACGTTGGCGGAACGGGCCTGCGATCCGTTCGCCAGCAGGTCAATGTCCGAGCGGCCTCTCTCATCGACACCAGTCTGGTTGGTGATCAGAGCAACCCGCTTGTCGCGGATCAGGTGCAGGCTGTCCTCGACGAGCACCGTGATCCCGGGTCGCACTGGCGTGGCACGTGGTGTACTTTCGGCGCGTGGTGCCGGAGCGCGCGTCTCCCCGGACTCATTCGCGGGGGTGGAAGCGCTGCAGGCGCCGGCATACACGGCGACAACGACAACCAGTGCT
>JBKJKB010000079.1:0-3042 GCA_046597675.1 Gemmatimonadaceae bacterium | reverse complement strand
GTGGCCGGGCTTCGCTTCGCCGTCCGCCTGGTCTTGCTTCGTGCCGCGGACTTGCTCCGCGATGATTTTTTCGCCGCCATTGATGTCTGCTCCTGTAGAGGAGGGGTTGTTTCCCGTACCAGATAGCAAGATTCGCGCACACAACCTGAGTAGCTTCCCCTAGCGGAGGTTTTTCATGTTGGGCCACAGTCCTATTGCGAGGGTGAAAATGCGTACACATGTACTGATCCTGGGCGCCCTTTTCGTCGCGGCGTGCGCGCCAGCCGCCAACAACGGGAATTCGGAGGCCGAAGTGGGTGCCACGACCGCGGCCCGGATGGACGCCGATGCGGACGTGCGGCTCAGTGGCGCCAGCGGGTTGCCCACGGGGTATCTCGGCCGGACGGACAAAGCCACTACCAACATTGCCGACGCCAAGTACGTGGTGGCGGGAAGCAGTTGGGAGATAACCACCGGGCCGGCCCACATCGCCTATTCTCCCCGGAATCAGGCGACCGGGAACTACACCCTGCGCTCAACCATCGAGCAGCTTGCTGCGCCCCGGCACAGGGAAGCCTTCGGGTTGATTTTCGGCGGGCAGAATCTCGACACGCCGGCGCAGGAATACACTTATTTCGTGGTCGCCGGCACGGGTGAGATGCTCGTCAAGCATCGCAAGGGAGATGTTACGCGGGACCTGATCGGATGGCACAAGACCGAGTGGGTACCGGCCGCCGACGCGCAGGGTCAGCAGATCTATCGTCTGGAGGTGCGGGTCTCTGGCGACTCGGTGCGGTTCGTCGTCAACGACGTAGTCGCGGGCGCGTTGAGTAAATCAGCGCTCAGCTTCCAGACAGACGGGATCGCCGGGCTGCGAGTCAATCACAATCTCGCTCTCAGAGCGACGCCGCCAACGATTACCAGCGGTACGCCGGCTCGTTAATCGGCGTCGCCGTGGCGCGCGTCAGCGCGCCACGGCGACCAGCTGCTCCCGCAGGTGCGCCGGGCTCTTCATGCCGACCAGCGCCGAGGTTACGCGAGGGAGTGACCGGACGAATGCGACCGCGCGTTGCGCGTCGGTCGTCAGATCCGGGAACGCTTCGGCGAGCTTCGCCGGCAGGCCGTGGGTGAGCTGGCCCTGCATCAGCGGCGCGCTGGCGATCACGGCGATACCGAGATCGTTCGCGGCGTGTAACAGGGGTACCACGGTGTTCCCCAGCGGCTGCGTGGGCACGCGGACCGCTTCGGGCATGGCTAGGTTGATCGGCAGCTGGATGACGCGGAAGTGATGATCCGGGCCGCCTACCTTCTCTGCGATCGTCAACAGCTCCGTGAGGGCCAGATGTGATTTGTCGCCGGGCGGCGCGCGGAATCCGTTCCAGGTTGCGCAGCCGTAGCACCCGATATTTCCGTCCGCGACTTCCCGCTCGAGTTGAGTGAAAGCTGCACCTATCGCCGCGGCGAACCCCTCGCGCGACAGCGTGTCCAGCTGCTGCTCCGGGTTGTGCAGATAGTAGATGTCAATCGTGGAAATGCCGAGGTTGCGGCGGCTGCGCTGCACCTGATCAGCCAGATACCGCGGCGCGATGCAGTGTCCGCCCGCGACGACCTGTTCCGGAGTGATCACTCCAGGATCGAAGTACTGCGCCTTCAGAAGCGCGTCATAGTCGCGGCGAGTGGGCGGCGGAGTCCCGTCGAGAGGGATGTATCCTGCCTTGGTGCATACGACGATCTCGTCGCGAGCCACGCCTGACGAGAGCAGCGCGCGCAACGCGGTCGCGAGCGCCCGCTCGGATCGCTGGCATCTGTAGTTGATCGCGCTGTCGAGGAGGTTGATCCCAGAGCGCACCGCCAGCTCCGTCGCTGCGGCGTAGTCGGCGTCTGTCTTGTCGTCGCAGTCGCCGAGGTAGGTACCCAGCCCGACGGACGAGACACTGAGCACGTCGGCCAGCGGGCGGTAGAAGTCCTCCGCGCGCACAGGCGCATGCCGGCCGCGGTAGCGCTCGGTGCCTTCCCGGGTGGCACAGCCCGCGATCAGCTTGTCTGCTTTCCTCGGCGTGCGCACTGGCGCACGGTAGCGGGGCCGTACTTCCGGTGCAAGAACAGGTTTCAGGTCTGTGGTAACCGCACGAGGAAATAGCAACCGACAGCGGCGAGACGAACCAGGGGGCTTTAACCCGTGGAGTGCGAACGATCGGGAGTGCTACGTAACTAGACGTATCGTTCCCTCGCTGACCCGCGCCGATACTTCGGTCAACTCAGTTCACCGGAGCAATCCCAATGAAGCTCGCGTTCGCGGTTTCGATCCTTCTCATGGTCCCGGCAATTGCCGAGACGCAGTCGGCTACGCTCGCGCCAGGCGCGCGCGTTCGGGTGACGTCACCGAGCGATGATCTCAACAAGCACGTCGCGACCGTTACCGAAGTACGCGGTGATTCCGTCGTAGTCGCCGGACGGACAGGCTCGCGCACTATTGGCCTCAGTAATGTCACTGCTCTCGAGGTCAGCACCGGCACGCGAAACCGCGTCATGCGTGACGGACTGATCGGTTTCGGCGCTGGCGCCCTGCTCGGAGTGGCGTTTGGTGCAAGCGCCGAGGACGAATGTTCGGAGGGGTATCTCTGCGTCGTCCCGGCGAGCGAGTTTGCTGCCGTGGGAGCCGTGGTCTTCGGGGCAGTGGGACTCATGACTGGTGCGATAATCGGCGCATTTGATCGCGCGGATCGCTGGGAGCGCGCATCGCTACCGGTCAGAGCGTCGATCGGGCCCTCGCGCTCCGGTGGAGTCAGTCTAAATTTTTCGAGGACGTTTTAAGGGGAACTTTTCGGGCGGGAGGTGCACATTCCCTGCATCGATCAACTCTCTGGAAGCACGAGAGTTATCAGCCCCCAGCCGCTAGCAACTTGGCCCAGAATAGGTTAGATTCCGTACTCGCTCCGGGACCCACAACGGCCTCGGAGCGCTTCATTTCCTGTACGGAAACCCGGGTTGCGGCGGAGTGATTGTTCCCCGTCCATTGGAGCTTGTGTAAATGCCTTATTTCGCCAGTTGGGCCAGTGAGTG
>JBKJKB010000390.1:0-30740 GCA_046597675.1 Gemmatimonadaceae bacterium | reverse complement strand
TCGGCGCAGTGCTTTCCCAGTCGACTTCGGAACCAGCAACTCCGGACAGCTTGAGCTGCGTCGTCTGACCCTCGAGGATTGCCACGGCGATGGGGGTAACATCAAACGGAAGGGTGTCTATTCCTGTCGGCTCGTCATCGCTACAACCGGCGAAGACGAAAGCCGCAAGCAACAAGCTGGCATAACGAGTGACGATACGATTCGACATACTGTTCGACTCCTGGGGGGGTTGCCTCAAAGCCCGCGCTCGACCCATACGAGCGCGCGCACAGAAACGGTTTGTCAATGTAGAACGGGATTCCGAAGGCGGCAAGCAGTTATTGAAGGGGCCCCCACCGAAAGAGCCGCCAGGGGTCCAGCCGGAGGGCTTCTGGCTCCGTCCCCTCCACGAAATACTCCGTGTACCGGCGGTCCGGCGGGGTCAAGTCGCTGGCCAGATGGGCGGTGCCACGCTCGGCGGTCCCCGAAATGACCCCCGCAGGCGCCGTCCACTCCTGGGCGGGACCCCTGGATCGATACAGAGAGCCGACCATCCGGCCCCAGGCCGGGGCCGCCAGGGAGCCGCCAGCCGCGGCCCCGCTGATGGGGGTAGGCCGGTCGAAGCCAAACCAGACCCCGGCCACGATATCCGGGGTCAGGCCGATGAACCACGTATCCGTATTGTCATTGGTCGTGCCGGTCTTGCCGGCGACGGGGATCGCGGGCGGGACGAACCGGCGGACGCTCGTCGCCGTGCCCCGGTCGACCACGTCCCTCATCATGTCCCGCACCACGAAGGCGACCGGCGCATCCATGGCCGGGGGCAATGCGTGAACCGGGGCCGAATAGACCACCTGGCCGCGGCTGTCCTCGATCCGGTGGATGAAGCGCGGCTCCATCGGTGTTCCCAGATTGGCGAACACTGTAAATGCCGCGACGATGTCGAGCGGCTGAACCACCGACGCGCCGATCGCGCTCGCAGGCCCGGGTGCGATCGGAGAGGTGATCCCCATCCGTCTCGCCAGCGCGATCACCGAGTCCATTCCGACTTCGACCGCGAGTTGAACCGCCACGACGTTGCGCGATTGTGCCAGTGCCTCCCGCAGCGTGATCGCGCCAAGGAAGCGGCGGTCGGAGTTCTCGGGCCGATAGTAGGTGCCATTCGGCAGGCGCAGCGATATGGCGGTGTCCTGCACGACCGTGAGCGGTGAAAACGCGTGGTTGAGAGCGGCCGCGTACACGATCGGCTTGAACGCGGAGCCGGGTTGACGCTCGCCGTCGATCGCGCGATCGAATTGCGAGTCGCCGTAGTCACGTCCTCCGACCAGCGCGCGCACGTCCCCATTCGAAGGATCGATCGCGATGGCTACGCCCTGCAGATAATTGGGCGTTCCACTCGTGTAGCTCGCGCGCGTCGGATGCCGGTATCCTGGTCTGCGCTCGAACGCCGAGGCCTCCGCTTCGACCGCCGCAACCGCCGCGTTCTGCAGTGCCGGATCGAGCGCGGTGTAGATGCGGTACCCGCCGTTCATCACCGGAATGCCGGCCCGCGTCGCCTGGACGCGGACGACGTTCACGAAGTTTTGCGCCGGTGCCGACATCCCCTGATTGGGAGCGAGCGCGAGGGGCGAATTCTGCGCGGCTCGCGCGTCACCCGGGGAGATGTATCGCTGCTCGCCCATGAGTCGCAGCACGACGTTGCGCCGATTTCGAACCCGGTCGGGGTTTCGAAGCGGATCGAACACCGCCGGTCCTTTCGGCACCGCCGCGAGCGTGGCAGCCTCCGCCAGCGTCAATCGCGCTGCAGGCTTGCCGAAGTAATGCCGGGCTGCGACCTCGATGCCGAACCAGCCGTGGCCGAAGTCGATCTGGTTGAGGTACGCCTCCAGGATCTGCTGCTTGGTATACCGCCGGTCCATTTCGCGCGCGGCCTGCTGCTCGCGGAGTTTCCTGCCGAGCGTGAGATCGCCACGGTCGATGATGGCGGGATGCATGTTGCCGACGAGCTGCTGCGTGATCGTGCTCGCGCCGCGCCGTTCGCCAAGCAGGTTGTCCTTGAGCGCGCCAGCGATGCCCACGACGTCCACGCCGTCGTGCTGGTAGAAGCGCTGGTCTTCCACCGCGACGAACGCCTGTCCCACGTATGACGGAAGAGACGCGAGCGAGATGCTCACCCTTCGCTCGCGCCCGACCTCGCCGATCATCGAGCCGTCGCGCGCCAGCACAAGCGACGCCTGCGCCGGAGTGATGATCTGCCACGGCTCCCGCTGCTGTCCGCGCGCAACTTGCGGGAAAGCGAGGAGACCGGCGGAGAGCGCCGTTAACAGGCCCGCGGTGAAGCGATGCGTCCGCACAGGTGCGCAGGGTGGAGGTGTCATGTAATGTTCGGCCAATGCCTTCACTAGTACACCTGGCAACGGTTCAGTTCAAACCACGCAAGGGCGATTACGCCGGCAGCCTCGAGCGACTTGGGCCCCTGTTCGCCCAGCTCGACGGCCTGGCTCCCCGGCCCGACGTCGTGCACTTCGCGGAAACAGCGCTCACCGGCTACTTCGTGGAGGGTGGCGTCCGCGAGGTCGCCGTCACTGCGGGGACGCTCGCAGCCGACCTCCATAAAGTGTACAGCGAAGCGGCCGGCGGCGCGCGCACGCTCGACGTCGCCGTGGGATTCTACGAGCTGTTCCAGAACTCCCTGTACAACAGCGCGCTGTACGTCACGCTCGGCGGCGACGCACCGCTCATCAGACACGTACACCGCAAGCTGTTCCTGCCGACCTACGGGCTCTTTGATGAGGAGCGCTTCGTGGATCGCGGCCTGGAGCTTCGCGCGTTCGATACGGGCGTGGGACGGGTGGCGATGGTCGTGTGCGAAGATGCATGGCACAGCTTCATGGGCACGGTCGCCGCGCTCGACGGCGCGCGGCTCCTGTTGATTCATTCGGCCTCTCCTGGACGCGGGCCGTGGCCGCGGGACGCGGCTGAGTCGCCCGCGCCCGGCCCCGCCACGCTCGATCGCTGGGACAGACTCGCGCGCGACATCGCGGAGGAGCACGGCATGTACGTCTCCATCGCGCAGCTCGTAGGGAGCGAGGGCGGCAAGTTGCTGACCGGGGGCTCGGTGATCGTCGGACCCAAGGGAGACATCCGCGCGCGCGGCCCGGTGTGGGACGAAGGGATCGTGAGCGTGACCGTGGACATGACCGACGTGACGAGAGCGCGGTCGGACATGCCGTTGCTCAGCGATTTCGAGACGCTGCTGCCGCACATGCTGGAGAACGTGCAGCGCATCAAGCGCGGCGATCCGGTCGAGCTCGAGTACGACAAGGCGAAGAGAAAACCAGCCGCGGCAAAGGCAACAACAACCGCGAAGGCGGAGAAGAGCAAGTCGGTCACGACCATCGGAAAGAAAGGGACGCTCAAGGTCACTCGGGTAATCGAGCGGCCGCTGGCGCCACCGCCCATCGATATCGATCCGAAGCTGACGACGGAATGGCTGGTCGCATTTCTCAGGGACGAGATGGAGCGACGACGGTTCACCAAGGTCGTCGTCGCATTGTCCGGCGGAGTCGATTCCGCGTGCTCGACTTATCTGGCGGCTCGCGCGCTCGGCCCGGAGAACGTGATTGCCGTGCGCCTTCCTTATCAGGCGTCGAGCCCCGACAGCCTGGCGCACGCGCAACTCGTCATCGACGATCTCGGCATCGAGTCGGAGACGATCGAGATCACGGACGCGGTGGACGGATACCTGCGCAACGAACCCGACGCCGACGCGATACGCCGCGGCAACGTGATGGCGCGGATGCGCATGATCGCGCTGTTCGACATGTCCGCGAAGCACGGGGCGCTGCCAGTCGGCACCGGCAACAAGACCGAGCGGTTGTTCGGGTATTTTACCTGGCACGCGGACGACACTCCGCCCATCAACCCACTCGGCGACCTGCTCAAGACGCAGGTGCTCACGCTGGCGAAGTATCTGGGAGTGCCGGAGGAGATCGTCGCGAAACCTCCGACAGCTGATCTGGTACAAGGGCAGACCGACGAAAGCGACATGGGGATCACCTACGCCAAGGCGGACGAGATCCTCAACTGGCTCGTGAGCGGGTACCGGCCCGAGGAGATCATCGCGCGTGGCTACGACTCCGGCGAAGTCGAGGTCGTCAACAAGCGCCTCTCATCCACGCATTGGAAGCGCAAGCTTCCGACCGTGGCGATGCTCAGCAACGCCGCGATCGGTGAGTCGTATCTGCGGCCGGTGGACTATTGATCGTGGCGCCGTGCAGCTCAGGCAGCGGTAAAAGTATCCCGTTAAAGGTTACTGACCAACCGCCCGGCACTCTCCCCCTGATAGTGTGAGCGGCGGAGGCATACGGAATTCGCACGTGGACCCGAGCTGGTACTTGCGGTTGTAGGCATTCTCCGCGCTCGCGACCTCGTCGAGCTTCCGGAACAGCGCGACCGAGTCGGTGGTCGCCGCGCAGTACGCGATGTAGTAACGCGGCCCGCCGCACGCGCGATTCCCGACCGGAGCGGTGCGGCACTCCGACACGCTCGAGCAACCGGAGGTTTTGGCGATCGCCTTGGCCTGGTCCTCGAGCCGCACGATCGCGGCCCAGTCGGATTCCTGCGAGCCCGACCCGTTGAGCGGTAGCTGTCCGCACGCCGATATGGCGAAGGCGGAGACGATAAGCAAAATCGGACTGAGCTTGGTCATTGGCTTCCCCCCGGAAAACCGTTAGCAGCATATTCCCGGCCATCGCGCATAGCCCCTTCCCGCCTCCAACCACTATTTTCCAGAAATGGCTACCCGAGCTATCCCCGAGCGTAAGGCCTCACCCGCTTCCCACTCCACGTCGGGTCGCGAGCTGAGCCGCGACCAGCTCGTCGCGGCGTACCGGAACATGCTACTGTCGCGCAAAATCGACGACAAGGAAGTCCAGCTAAAACGCCAGAACAAGATCTTCTTCCAGATATCGGGCGCCGGGCACGAGGCAATCCTCACCGCCGCGGGCATGCTGCTCAAGCCGGCCTACGACTGGTTCTACACCTACTACCGCGACCGCGCGCTCTGCCTGCATCTGGGAGTCACGCCCGCGGAGATGCTGTACGAGGCTGTCGGCGCGGCGGCCGATCCCGCGTCGGGCGGCCGGCAGATGCCGAGCCACTGGGGGCACAAGGACTACAACATCGTGTCCTCGTCGTCGCCCACCGGGACGCAATTCCTGCAGTCGGTCGGATGCGCGGAAGCGACGCTGCGGGCACGGCTCATCGGCATCACCGAGGGCTTCGAGAAAGACGAAGTCGTGTACGTCTCGACGGGTGAAGGCACGACGAGCGAGGGCGAGTTCTGGGAATCCCTCAACACGGCGTGCAATCTCAAGCTGCCGGTTCTCTATCTGGTGGAGGACAACGGCTACGCGATCTCGGTACCGGTGGAGGTGAACACCGCCGGCGGAAGCATCTCCAAACTGGTGCGCTCTTTCCCGGACCTGCTCGTGGAAGAGTGCGATGGCTGCGATTTCCTCGCGAGCTACGAGACGCTGTCCAAGGCCATAGAGCACGTCCGCAAGCGAAAAGGACCGGCGCTGGTGCACGCGAAGGTCATCCGCCCGTACTCCCACTCGCTGTCCGACGACGAGACGATGTACCGGCCGGCCGGCGAGCGCGAGTCGGACGCCGCGCGTGATCCCGTTACGATGTTCCCGAAGTGGCTGCTGGAGCAGGGGCACGCCACGGAAGCCGACCTCTCGAAGATCCAGGAAGAAGTCGACACGCTCATCCTCGCGGCGACCGACGACGCGCTGGCGCAGCCGCAGCCCACGGAAGATACCGTGCACTTCGGCGTGTACTCGCCGTCCGTCGATCCGACGACCGAGCAGTTCGACACGGAGGACGACCCGCAGTTCAGCGGCGACCCGACCACGATGGTGGACCTGCTCAACGCGTGCATGAAGGACGAGATGCGCCGCGACGAGCGAATTCTTTTGTTCGGGCAGGACGTCGCCGACGTGTCGCGCGAGGAGAACGCCGGCAAGGTCAAGGGCAAGGGCGGCGTCTTCAAGGTGACGTGGGGACTACAGAAGGAGTTCGGCGGACACCGCGTGTACAACTCGCCGCTGGCCGAAGCGAACATCGTCGGCCGCGCGATCGGGCTCGCGACACGCGGCTTCAAGCCCGTCGTCGAGATCCAGTTCTTCGACTACATCTGGCCGGCGTACATGCAGCTCCGGAACGAGCTGGCCACGATGCGCTGGCGGTCCAACAACAACTTCTCCGCGCCGGTCGTCGTGCGGGTCACGTACGGCGGCTACATCCGCGGCGCCATCTACCACTCGCAGACCGGCGCGTCGCTGTTCACGCACTGCCCCGGATTGCGGGTGATGTGCCCGTCCACCGCGCTCGACGCAAACGGATTGCTCAGAACAGCGATCCGGTGCGACGATCCCGTGATCTTCCTCGAGCACAAGCACCTGTACCGGCAGACGTACAACAAGAGCGCGTATCCCGGTCCGAACTTCATGATCCCGTTCGGCAAGGCTCGAATCGTTCGGGAAGGCACCGACGTCACGGTGGTGACATACGGCGCGACGGTGCAGCGGGCACTGACTGCAGCAAACGCGGTCGCTGACGACGGGATTTCAGTCGAAGTGATCGACCTGCGCTCGCTCAGCCCGTGGGACCGCGAGGCGGTGTTCGCGTCGGCGAAGAAGACCTCCCGGGTGATCGTCGCCTACGAGGATTCGCTGTCCTGGGGGTACGGCGCCGAGATATCTGCCGCAATCGCCGACGAGTGCTTTGCGTGGCTGGACGCGCCGGTCAGGCGCGTCGCGTCGACGGATACGTTCGTCGGGTATGCGCCCCAGCTCGAGGACGCGATCCTCCCGCAGGTCGCGGACTTCAAGCGCGCGTACGAGGAAATCGCCGGCTACTAGGCGGTCGCTCGACTCTACACACGCGTTTTCTCTTGACCTGACCGCCTGTCCGGGTGAGATGTTGTTGCCGAAACACCCAACCTTTATTGGAGGGTCTCGGTGAGCAACATCAATTATAGCAGGGTTTTGATCGGCGGTGTCGTCGCGGGCGTTCTGTTTTTCGTGCTCGACTGGCTCGGCTTGATGATACTCGGCATGGACATGGATGCCTGGCTTGCCGCGCACTCGCTGCAAGAGCCGAACATGGTGGTGTTCGTCGTGATCGACGTGCTTCTCGGAATAATGGCCGTCTGGCTGTACGCCGCGATCCGGCCGAGGTTCGGACCGGGAGCGAAGACGGCTGCGATAGCGGCCGCCTTCATGTGGTTCTTGTTCGCGTTGATCTATTTCGGCTTCCACATGATGGCGCTGTTCACGCCGGGGGACTACATGAAGATGGCCGCGTGGGGCCTGGTACAGGTCTTCGTCGCGACTCTCGCCGGCGCGTGGCTGTACCGCGAGGGAGAGGGACATACGGCACCGCGCATGTAGCCGGTGGTCCAGTAATGAGAAACGCCGCGGAGCTTCTGGCTCCGCGGCGTTTTCTTTATGGCTGGAGAATGCGAGCCGGCTAGTTCAACGCGGGCATCTGTGGCATCTCCATCTCCGTGTACCCTTCCGGGATCACGAATATCGTGAGCGGCAAGGTTTCACGTTTGACATTGGAAAGCGTGGTGGTCGTGGTCTCGGTAGGCACCCCACCCTCGGTGACCCCGGTCACGCGGTCGACCTGACGGAGCGCGAGGCCGCGTGGCGCGGCCAGCACGAGCTTCTCCATTTCCGCTGTAGCAGACGAATCCGCCCAGGGCATTCCCGCCGTGAGCGACTTGAAGCCACGCGTGTCGCGGAGTGGGTCCGAGTAATCGCTCAGCTCTTCGGCATAGTCCCCTTCGGACTCGACGTGCATGGACTGATTCATGTTTTCGCCCATCACTTCGATCGCCATCAAGATGTCGGCGCTGACCCTGTAGCGCTTCGTGGCGAAACCCGAGACCGTTTCCCCGGCACCCAGCGAGTCGACGACGATGTTGGTGACGGAAAACGTCATCCGCGGCTGCTCCGTCAACGAAGCCATCATCTCCTTGAGCTCCTCCATCATTCTGCTCGGATACATGAACGTCTTCGTGTCGTGCATCACGAGCGCGACCACCGGAGCATCGCTGGAGTCATGTATGATTATTGAGACGTTCTCGCCCGCCATGCCGGGCATTCCCCGGGTGAGCATGCCGCCCCCGCGCAGATCGAGTCGCGTCCGCTTCCCCGCGATCCACCCGCGACCGGTTTGATGCGTGCCCGCCACGGAATCCCCGGTCGTCACCCTCACGTCGAACGTGAGTCCCGCCATGTCCTGCGCGGCTGACGGTCGGGCCGCAAGGACGACGCCCACGCACAATACCACGGCCAGTCGCTGCAACACATCGAGTCTTCGCACAGCTGCCTCACTGTTAGTGATCAGATCCGCCGACACCGTGTCGCACGAATATCGTGGGCACATGGATAACCGCCAGAGTCAACTGCCCGTCACACGCCGTATTGTGAGCTGCCCGACAGAGCGGACGCGCTAGTCGTCCTTCCGCGGCTCCGGTGGCTCGTCGTGATGGTGCTGCCCGAGCGTCGCCAGCGGGGGAATCGAAGGCAGATCGTGCCGCGGCCAGCGTAAGGAAGCGACCACCGACGCGATGAGGATGACCGCGACCACGCCCAGCGACACGCCGATCGGTATGTGAACGAAGCTCTCGCCCAGCATCTTGAGGCCGATGAAGATCAACACGATCGACAGGCCGACCTTGAGGTAGTGAAACTTGTCTACGATGCCGGCGAGCAGGAAATACAGCGCGCGGAGGCCCAGCACTGCGCACACGTTGGACGTGTACACGATGAAGGGATCCCGTGTGATCGCGAAGATTGCAGGGATGGAATCGGTCGCGAAGATCACGTCGGTTGTCTCGACGAGAATCAGCACGATGAACAGCGGCGTCGCCATGAGTCGGATGGCGCCTGTCTCGTCCGGCGCGCGAACGAAGAACTGCTGGCCGTGATACTCGGGCGTCACCGGAATCACCTTGCGCACCAGCCGGAGTATCGGATTCTTTTCCGGATCGTACTGATCTTCTGACTTCTGCAGCGCCATTCGCACGCCGGTGAATACCAGAAACGCGCCGAACAGGTAGAGAATCCACTCGAACCGGGACACCAGCACCGCGCCGGCTCCGATCATCGCGCCGCGCAGAATCAGCGCGCCCATGATCCCCCAGAACAGCACGCGGTGCTGGTACTCCATCGGGATCCTGAAGTAGCCGAAGATCAGGACGAACACGAAGATGTTGTCCACCGACAGCGCGTACTCGATCAGGTACCCGGTCAAGAACTCCAGTCCGGAATTCGTGCCCATGAAGCGGAACACGAACAGCGAGAACGTGAGCGACAGCCCGACCCACACCGCGCTCCATATCGCGGCTTCCTTGAGGGACGCCTGCCGCGCGCGGCGGTGGAATACCAGCAGGTCCACCCCGATAAGCGTCAGGACCACGGCATTGAAGCCGATCCACCCCCATACGCTCGTCAACGCTGATTCCCCTGCAGGACCAGGCTCAGGGCTATCGCCTCGTCTCGAGTGCGTCGCGCACGTCGAGCAGTACCTCGAAGTACAGCTGCTCGCGCCGGTAAGCGAAATCCAGCGTGGCCATCTGCGAATCGTCGCCGGACGCGCGCGCCCTATCGAACGCCTCGCGATACATCTCTTCCAGATTCGTCAGGATCCTGTCTCGGCTTCGCGGCATGCGGGTCTTCTCGATTGCGTTGGGAGTGAGTCTTGGAACTTCCGGGCCATGCGGACCGGAGACCGCGTCCTCGAGGAACCGCTCCGGGTCCTTGTTGTCGAAGATGTATTTCCGGGCCGCGCTGAGAACGAGGCGGCGTGGATTAAGCGGTTGCGGCAATTGGGCTCCGGTTAGGAGTCGAAAGCTAGCCGATGGAAGACCGCTTCCTCTACGACGCGCCCCTTCTTCAGGTGTTCGACGACGATTCGCTCCAGCAGTTCCTCGGTCACCCCGGCGTACCAGACGCCGTCCGGATACACGACCACGATCGGGCCGCCGGCGCAAACGCCGAGGCAGGGGGTTTCGCCGCGCTTCACGCGGGTCGGTCCGAACAGCAGCCCTTCGCGCTGTAGCAGCTGCGAGAGGCGGGCGTACAGCATGCGCCCGCGCCGGTCCGGAGAACAAAATTCGCCGGTACAGATGAGCACGTGGCGAGAGTAGGGCTCCATGGCAGGCGGCGTGGGCGGCTCCATCGGGACAAGATAGCTAGCAGCTAGCAGCTAGCAGCTAGCAGCTGGCTTGTTAGCTGCCGACCGCTGCGGGCTTGCCACAGCTTGCACTGTGTAGTTTGTAGGTGAGCTGTCAGCAGCTAGCTGCTGGCTTTTTTCCACCGGAATCTCTCATGCCCACAGAACCCCAGAGCGACGGCAACTCCGCGCCACCCGCCGCGACGAACACCACCCAGGCGCCCGCCACCGTTACCGTGACCTGGGACGGCGAGCAGCGCTTCGATGCCGGCCGTCCGGGCCGGGAGACGATCCGGCTCGACGGGAAAGGAACGACCGGACCCAGTCCTGTTGACGGACTGCTGGGATCGATCGCCGCGTGCGCAGGAATAGACGTCGCCGAGATCCTGGCCAAGCGCCGGACTCCCGCCAGCTCGATGCGCATCGAGGTGGTCGGCGAGCGCGTCACCACGACTCCCAAGCGGCTCAAGCACGTGACCCTCCACTTTCAAATCGCTGGCGCCGGCATCGACCGCGAGAACGCCGAGCGCGCCATCGAGCTTTCTGTGAACAAGTACTGTTCGGTGCGGGACTCGCTCAGGCCCGACGTGCCGGTGGAGTGGACGCTGGAGCTGGTGACTAGTGACTAGTCACCTGGCCAGTCACCAGTCACTCTTTTGTTCTGCCAGCTCTCCACGCAACCGCGAATAACTGTCGTACCTCGCCGAGCTGATCTCGCCCGCCTCGACCGCATCGCGCACCGCGCAGCCGGGCTCCACCAGATGCGAGCAATCGCCGAACCTGCACTCGCCCAGATGCGGACGAAATTCAGGGAAGCACCTGTCCAGCTCGCCGGCGGCGAGATGCCACATGCCGACCTCGCGCAAACCCGGCGAGTCCACCACGTAACCACCGTCGGGCAAAGGGTGCATTACCGCGCCGACCGTCGTGTGCCGCCCCTTGTTCACCGACTCGCTTATCTCGCCGATCCGGAGATTCAGTCCGGGAAACATCGCGTTCAACAGCGACGACTTCCCCACCCCGGACGGGCCGCTGAAGATTGACGTCAGGCCCGCGAGAGAATCGTGCAGCCCGTCCAGCCCCGCGCGGGTCTTCGTGCTGGTGTAGTGCACGGCGTAACCCGCTCTCCCGTAATCGGTGAACGTGTTCGCTGCGTCGGCCCCCGGCACGAGATCCACCTTGTTGACGACAACGCGCGACACGAGCTCGTTCGCCTCCGCGATCACCAGAAACCTGTCGAGCATTCGCGTGTGCGGCTCCGGCTTCGCCGCCGCGAACACCACCACGACCTGATCCACGTTCGCCGCGACCACGCGCTCGCCGTAACCCGAGCTCGGCTCGCGCCGCGCCAGCTTGGATCTTCTCGGATGAATCGCGGAGATCGCCCACGCCCCGCTCGGAAGATCCTGCTCGACCTCGACCTCGTCGCCAACCGCGATCTTCATCACGGTCGTCTTCTTCAGCCGCCCGCGCAGAGAGGCCTCCCGCACTTCACCGTCGCTCGTCCTGACGTGCCAGATGCCACCCGTGCCGCTGAGCACGTCTCCGACAAGCGGTTCCGTCACGTGCCGATCTCGTCCCGCATCGCTTCCCACCACGGCCGTCCGGCCGTCTCCTTCTCGAGCTGAGAGTCCAGCAAAGCGCGGACACGCTGCAGCGTGAGCGCGCCGATCTTGCGCAACACGTCCGATTCGGCACCGCTCGCGAGATACTCGGTCTCCACATGCCCGGCCGCGACGGGGTCCCCCGCGCGCCAGCGAACGAACAGGAGGTAACCGGATACCACTCCCTCGCCGGAGTCAGGTGCGGCATCGATCACGATCTCGGCGCTGTAAGACACTCCATCCGCGCCCTCGAACGCCGCGGGCCGCGCGTGCACCGCCACATAGCCGCCGAGGGTGTTCGGATCGCCCTTCGAGAGATCGCCTGGTAGGAACTGTCCCAACGGTCAGCGCCGAAGCTTTCGGCGGCGACGGGGGATTCCGCCGAGCATCTCGCGCATCATGCTGCCGGTCAGGAACGCCACGTTCGCCGGACGCTCCGCGAGCCGCCGCATCAGATAGGGATACCACTGTGTGCCGAACGGCACGTACACGCGCATCCGATACCCTTCTTCGACCAGCTGATCCTGCAGATCGCGCCGGACTCCATACAGCATCTGAAACTCGAAGCGGTCGGTCGCGATCCCCTGCTCCAGCGCGAACCGCTTCACTTCGTCGATGATCGCCTCGTCGTGCGTCGCGATTCCGGGATAGTTGCCCCGTGCGAGCAGCAGTTGCATCGCGCGGACGTAGCTGTCGTCCACGTCCTTCTTGTCGGGGAACGCGATGGTGTCCGGCTCCTTGTATGCGCCCTTGCACAGGCGCACGCGCGCGCGCAGTCGGATCGCGTCCTCGACGTCGGCCATGGTACGGTAGAGATAGCTCTGCAGCACGATGCCGACGTGATCGCGGAATGCCGGATACAGCCGGTGCTCGAACAAATCGAGCGTGCGCTGCGTGTACGCGCTGCTCTCCATGTCGATCCGCACGAACGTGCCGTGGTCCCGCGCGCGCGCGAGCACTTCGTCCATGAGCCGGAGACACAGGTCCTCGGACACATCCATTCCCATCGCCGTGAGCTTGAGCGACACGTTGGCGTCCATGCCGCCGCTGGCGATGCGATCCAGCATCTCGACGTACTGCCGCGCCGTTGCGCGCGCTTCGGCTTCGTTGTGCACGCTCTCGCCCAGCACGTCGAGCGAAGCCGTGATCCCGCGTGCGTTCAGGGCGCGCACGGCGCTCATGGCGGTGTCAAGCGTCTCGCCCGCCACGAACCTGTTCGCGAAACCGCGCGCGAGCCGGTTGTTGCGCACGAAGTTGAAGATCTGCTGTTGTTCGGAGAGGTAGAGCAGTGCGCCGCGAAGCATCAGACTATTGTAAGCGTCATTGTGTGGCGGGAGAGCCCGGTCCGGACGCGACTCGCGCGATCGGGAAGTTCACGCCCCGCGCGAGCCCGGGGAAATAGTTCCAAGTGACAAGGCCGTCGTCGCTCTCCGGCTCCAACAGGTAGGCCACGAGGCGGCCGAGTGGCTGGGCTGTGGGGATGAAGTACGCTCCGGCGGGGATGGTCTCGGTCACAGTCGACCAGCGTCCCGTAACGCGCTCCTCATTGTGTCCCTCGAACGCCCGCGGTGCCCTTATCACGGAATCGATCGTAAAGACCTCGAGTGACAACTCCCGTGAATCGCTAATTCGCTCGACGGCGATACCGTGAGTCGCGAGCAGCTCCATTACTGCTGTGTAGCCGGCCATTATCACATAACCCCGGCGGACGTTGATGCTGAGCGTGGGATCGAACCGGTCGAACACCGGCATCCGTACCGCGCTGAAGTTGCCGGTCCGTCTCCTTCCCCGCGGCACACCGGCCTCGGTTCGCGCCGAGTCGCCGGTGCTCACTACGTCCTCGACTATCACGTCGGTGACGAGCGGCGACTGCGTGAGCCGGGAGCGAATGGGCACGACCTGTCCCGCGCCCTGCGCCGCAGTGGTCGCGCGCAGACGCAATATCTCAGCGCCACGCTCGGCGGTGAGCGACAGGATCTCGCGGACGAACGCGTCGGTCGCGGCCACCCTGCGGGCGAACGGATCGTGTGAGTACGCCTCGCTCAGGATACCGATGCCGTTCCGCATGCCGTAGTAGTTCGTGGAGTACCGGGGCCGCCAGTCGAACGTCGCCCACCCCTCCGCCGCCGAGGTCGGCGCGGCGAGAGCGCGCTCGTCAGTGAGAAAGTTTCCATAGTCGAACGTCTCGAATCCGCGGTGGCCTCGCATGCGCTCACGCAGCAGTGGAAGCCAGACATGCTGGGTGTAGCCCGCCAGCGGCGCGGCCGGCGTCAGCGGCGGCGAGTACGTCAGAGCGTAACCATGGTAGCTGCCGTTGGTCGTATGCAGATCGACGAAGACGTCGGGATTCCACTCACGGAACATCGCCAGCGACGCGCGCGTCTCCGGCGCCTCGGCCTTCACGTAATCACGATTGAGGTTCAGCTCCTGCGCGCTGGCGCGTCCGCCGACCAGCCGCGGGCCGTTCTGCGACGGGCGATTTCTCTCCTGCGGTCCGACCGCCTCGTTTCCGTCGGCGTTGTAAATGGGAATCGCGATGAACACGACCGAGTCGAGTACGTTGCGGCGCTGTTCGAACACCAGGTCGCGCAGCAGAGCCTGCAGAGATTCTTTCCCCTCGACTTCCCCCGCGTGGATGTTGCCCTGGATGTACGCAATCGGCCTGCGGAGTCGTCGCGCTTCTTCCGGCGTCCGGACCAGCGGTCTCGACGCGATGACATACGGTATGTCGCGCCCCTCCGTCGTCTTGCCGATGCTGCCGACGACTATCGGAGCGTCCAGTTTCTGAAGCGAGTCCAGGAACGCGACGACGTCGGCGTACTGCGACGTCTCGGTGTAGTCGCTTCGCTCCGCGCGCGTCTGCGGCAGCAGCGCGCGGTCGATCGCGGCCGGAAAGGGCTCGGCGTTGGCGACAGTCCGCGGTGCGCAGCCAGCCAGCGCGGCCGCGGCCGCGACCAGCCTTGCTACTCGCACCAGGATCACAGGTTCTCGAGAATAAAGCGCGTAAACGTGTCGTACAGGTGCAGCGTCGCGCCTGCACCCGAGATGGAGTGGGTCTTGTTGGGGTACAGCATCATGTAGAACGACTTGCGCGCGAATTGCAGCTTCTGGGCAAACTGGGTCGTGTTCTGTGAGTGTACGTTGTCATCGCCCGTGCCATGCACGAGCAGCAGTCGCGCCGTGAGACCGTCCACGTGATTCAGCGCCGCAGTCGCGCGATAACCCTCGGGATTCCCCTCCGGCGTCCACATGAACCGCTCGGTGTAGATCGTGTCGTACAGGCTCCAGTCGGTCACCGGCGCTACCGACAGCCCCGTCTTGAAGACGTTGCCACCGCGGGTCGTGGAGAGCAGCGTCATCGTGCCTCCGCCGCTCCATCCCCAGATCCCGATCCGGCTCGCATCGCCCCAACTCTGCCGCCCTATCCAGCGCGCCGCCGCGATCTGATCGTCCGACTCGAGCGTTCCGATGCGGTACTGCGTCATCTTCCTGAAATTGCGCCCTCGCATCGCGGCGCCGCGGTTGTCCACGCTGACGACCACGTAGCCCTTCTGCGCCAGCATCTGGTGCCAGAGGAATCTCGAGCCGCCCCACGCGTCGCCGACCGTCGGTGATGCCGGGCCGCCGTACACGTACATGAGAACGGGATGCTTCCTGGTGCTGTCGAACTGCGGCGGGACTATCCGGTACGCGTCGAGCATCGTCGTGCCGTCGGCTGCTGGTATGCGGAGGAAAGTCACGCGGCTCAGCTGCAGACGCGCCACTCTCTGCTTGAGCGAATCGTTCGCGACCAGCCCGCGTACCGCGCGCATCGACGGCACTTCCACGAGCGTCGCGACGGACGGCGTGTTGATGTCGGAGTGCGTCATCACCGCGTAGCGATTGTTGGGCGCGAGGTTCATCGAGTGCCAGCCGCGCGCGGACGTGATCTGCCGCCCGCGTCCCGTGCGCAGCGAGTAGCGGAAGATGTGTCGCTGAGTTGGAGTCGGCGCGGCCTGCTGCACGTAGATCTCTCCGCGGCCTGCGTCGAGCCCGACGATCCCCGTGACGTCGCTGCCGTTGCTCGTCACCTGGCGCACCAGCCGGCCGGATCGGTCATACAGGAAAACCTGGAGCCAGCCCGTACGATCGCTGATCCAGAGGAACTGGCCGTCGTTGTTGAGCCAGATTGGGTCCTGCACGTCGACGTACGCCGAGTCGGAGTCGCTGAGAATCAGCCGCGTTCCGTCCGACGTGACGCTCGCCGCAACGAGGTCGACCCTGTTCTGCTTGCGCGGCAGCCGCTGGAACACGACGCTGTCGCTGCCGAGCCACTCCATTCGCGGGACGTATGAGGAGGCGTCACCGCCGGTGTTGATCCAGCGCGTCGAGCCGCTCGCGACGTCGATCACTCCGAGCTTTACGTCCGGGTTGCGCTCGCCGGCTTTCGGGTACTTGAACGTGGTGAACGACGGATACAGCGTGGTCTCGTCGATGAGGGAAAACGGTTTTACGGCCGACTGATCGAAGCGCCAGAAGGCGATCCGCCTTCCATCCGGACTCCAGCGGAACGCATCGCGCAGTCCGAACTCCTCTTCATAAACCCAATCGGTCGTGCCGTTTATGATTTCCGGGCTGCCGTCGCGGGTGAGCGCGCGCTCTGTGCCCGTGGAGAGATCGGTTACGTAGATGTTGTTGTTCCTGACGAAGGCCGTGTGCCTGCCGTCGGGCGACAGCTTGGCGAACATGATCAGCGTGTCGACGCCCGTGACCGGGATCAGCTTGCGCGACGCCACGTCAAACACGTGATAGCGGCCGCGCGTATTCGATCGCCAGACGCGCTCCGAGCCGTGGAAGATCAGCGCTCTCGCACGATCCGTGGACCACGTGAGATCCTCGATGTCGAGCCGCTTGCCGCTTTCATCCGTAAACGCGGATGCGTCCACCAGCAGGGTCCTGCGCCCGGTTCCGATGTCGACGGTGAAGAAGCTGCCGTCGCGCACGTCCACGTAGTTGGCCTCGTTGCCGAGCCAGTGGAGAGTCGGCGACGGCTCGGCGCGGAACTCCGCGGAGTCGAAGATCCGGTCGACCGTCAGCGTCGACGTGGTCTGCGCTGACCCGACTGACGCGAGAACTATCAGGGAGAGAGCCGAAAGATTCAGAACGCGACGCATGTGGTGCCTGCCGTTGGAGTGTTGGTATGAATAGTGGAAGGCGGTGCCGTCAGGTAGTCGTGCAGTGACTAGTCACTAATCACTATTCGCTAGTCCCTAGTCACCGATTTCTCGCCCTTTGCAGCAGCTGTTCCGCCGGCTCGAACCTTCCCGGGAACCGCGAGTTCAGATCCTCGAGCTGGCTGACGAGGGCCGCGGGTCCGATCGAGTCGATGTAGCGGAACGGTCCGCCGCGAAACGGCGGAAACCCGATACCAAACACCGCGCCCACGTCGCCGTCGCGCTCGGAGCGGATGATTCCGTCCTCGAGGCAGCGCACCGCTTCGTTGAGCATCGCGAAGACGCACCGCTGCTGGATTTCCATCGCCGGGATCTCGGTGCGCTCGGCTCCGGCGCCCGCCACAGCATAAACCTCGGGATCCACGGCGCCCTTCTTCCCGCTCTCGTCGTACAGATAAAAACCCTTCTTGGCTTTTCGTCCATATCGCCCCGCGGCGACGAGCTTGTCTATCGCACCAGCCGGAGCGAACCGCTCACCGAACGCCTGGTGCATCACGCCCGCCGCCTTGGCACCGACGTCCATGCCAACTTCATCCAGCAGCGTCATCGGCCCCACGGGGAATCCGAATGCGACCATGGCGTCGTCGATGGCATCAACCGACGCGCCCTGCTCCAGCAATCTCCCCGCCTCATTGATGTACGGGAAGAGAATGCGATTGACGTAAAAGCCCGGCCCGTCGTTGACGACGATGACAGTCTTGCCCAGGCGCTTCCCGTACGCCACCGCCGTAGCCACCGACTCCGGACTCGTCCCCGGGGTGATGATCACCTCGATGAGCGGCATCTTGTGAACGGGTGAGAAGAAGTGCATCCCGAGAACCCGCTCCGGTCTCGCTGCCGCCTCCGCGATCCGCGTTACCGGGATCGTGCTCGTGTTCGTCGCGAAGATGGCGTCCGCCTTCATGACCGGCTCCACTTCGCGCAAAACCTGGTGCTTCGTCGCCAGATCCTCGAACACCGCCTCGATCACCAGATCGGCGTTGCCGAAGCCGTCGTAATCCACGGCGCCGCCCAGCAGCGACATCGTGTCGTCGAGCTGCGTGCGCGTGATCTGCCGCTTCGTGAGTCGCTCCTTGAGCACCGAGCGCACTGCCGCGAAGCCTTTGCCTACCCGCGCGTGATCGGCGTCCTTCATTCGCACGACGGTCCCCTGCTGCACCGCGACCGACGCGATCCCCGACCCCATGAAGCCGGCACCCAGGATTCCGATCTTGTTCACCTGGTGGGGCTCGACGGGAACGTCCACTCCACTGTCCTTTTTCAGCGCGGTCGTGGCGAAGAAGAGATATATGAGCTGCCGCGATACGTCGGTCGCGGCCATCTCGCCGAACAAACGCGACTCTTCCCGGTAGCCGTGCGCACGTCTTCCGTTCAGTCCCGCGGCGATGGCGTCGAGTGCCGCCAGTGGCGCGGGATAATGCCCCTTCGTCTTCTTGAGAGTCTCTTCGCGCGCCTTCCGCAGCACCACGCTCCTGCCGAGCGGATTTCCGTCCAGCAGCGTGTCCACGAAACTGCGCTCCTTGCGGATTTGCGGATGCTTGCCGTTCCCAAGCTCCTTCGCGCGCTGCACCGCGATCTGGCGGAGGATCGCCGGATGCACGAGCTCTTCGACCAATCCCATCTGGTATGCCTTCTTGGCGCGGATGTTCTTGCCCGTGAGAATCATGTCGAGCGCGGCGCGCAGCCCGATCTTGCTCGGCAGTCGCTGCGTTCCACCGGCGCCGGGTATGATCCCGAGCTGAACCTCGGGGAGCGCGAGCACGGTCTTCGGGTGCTCCGTCGCGATCCGGTACGTGCAGGCGAGCGCCAGCTCCAACCCTCCGCCGAGACATGCACCGTGGATCGCCGCGACGAGCGGTATGCGAATCTTCGCCACGGTATCGATGAGCATCTGCCCGTCCCGGCTCAGGCGCTCGGCCTGCGCGGCGGTCTCCAGCAGCAGAAACTCTTCGATGTCCGCACCGGCGATGAACACGTCCGCCTTGCCGCTGATCAGTACCGCGCCCCTGATGTCCTTGTCGCGCTCGAGACGATCCGCGAGCGCGAGGAACTCATCCTTCACCCCGCGCCCGATCTTGTTGATCGATTCGCCCGGCAAGTCAAACGTGATCACGGCGATGCCGTCCTGGACCTCAATGCTCAGCGCGTACGGGCCGCGACTTTCCCTGTTCTCGATTGTCCGCATAGTGTCCATCATGCGCGCTCCACGACCATCGCGAATCCCATCCCGCCGGCGGCGCACACGGTCATGAGCCCGAACTGCCCGCCGCGCCGGCCCAGCTCGTTGAGCAGCGTCACGGTTATACGCGAGCCCGTCGCGCCGAACGGATGACCGATCGCGACCGATCCGCCCATCACGTTGAGCTTGGCGCGATCGACTTCGCCGACTGGCTCCGAGAATCCGGCGCGCTTCGCCCACTCCCGCGATTCCAGTCCACGCAGATTCGAGAGCACCTGCGCTGCGAACGCCTCGTGCATTTCCACGAGATCCATGTCGCGCAGCGTGAGGCCCGCGCGCTTGAGCGCTACAGGCGCAGCCAGCACAGGCCCCTGCAGCAGCTGCTCGCCCGGATCCAGCGCGGCGTACGCATACGACCTGATGAAGCCGAGCGCCGGGTATCCGAGCGCACGGGCTTTCTCCTCGCTCATCAGCAGCACGCACGCGCCGCCATCGGTCAGCGGTGACGCGTTGCCGGCAGTCACCGTCCCGTACTTGCGATCGAACACCGGCTTGAGCACGGCGAGCTGCTCCAGGCTCGTGTCGCTGCGGATTCCGTTATCGGAGGTCGCGAAGGTCTCGAACTTCGGCGGCACGTACACGGGCATGATCTCCGCGGTTAGCCGCCCATCCGCCGTCCCGGCGGCCGCCATCCTGTGCGACCGCAGCGCGAACTGGTCCTGATCCTCGCGGGTGATCCCGTTGAGCTTCGCCATCTTCTCGGCTGACTGGCCCATAGTCTCGCCTGTCGACGGCTCGGCGATGGCCGGCGCGATCGGGACGAGATCTCGCGGGCGAATCTTCGCGACGGCGCTCGCGCGTCCTCCGATCGTCTTCGACTTCGAGGCCTTGACCATCGCGTCAGTGAAACCCTGCTGGTGCAGCATGGGCACGTTCGACAGCGTCTCGGCGCCGCCCGCGATTGCGACGTCGATGTGACCGAGCACTATCTGGTCGGCCGCGTCGGTGATGGCCTGGTTCGCGGACGCGCATGCCCGGCTCACGCTGAATGCCTGGACTCCCTTCGGCAGCATCGGCATCAGCGCGATCTCACGCGCGATGTTCGGCGCGACGACCGAGGGGATCACGGTTCCGAACACGATCGCCTGAACCTCGCGAGCGTCGAGCTCCGTCCGCTGCAGCAACTCGGCGACGCAGAGCTTTCCGAGCTCGATCGCGTTGAAGGACTTGAGGGACGTGCCTGCCTTGGTGAACGGTGTCCTCACACCCGCTACTATCGCTACGCGCCTGCCCGTACCGCTGCCATAGGTCGCCATTAAAGGAAGTTAGACGGGGGAGGTATATGTTTCTAGGATGTCGGCGCCGCTTCCGACGTCCGTTCACGTCTCGGCTCTCGCGCACCGTGCGCGCCTGTCCCGGGAATCGTTCGACGTCGTCGTCATCGGAGGGGGCATAAACGGGTGCGGCGTGGCTCGCGATGCCGCCATGCGGGGGTTGAGCGTCGCCCTGATCGAAAAGGACGACTTCGGCAGCGGGACCTCGAGTCGGACCTCCCGGCTTATCCACGGCGGGCTGCGTTACCTCGAGCAGGGGCGGATCGGCCTCGTGCGGGAGTCCCGGCGGGAGCGCGCAACGCTCATGCGCATCGCGCCGCACATCGTGAAACCGCTCCGGTTCACCTGGCCCGTCTACCGCGGCTCGCGCGTCACGACCCGGAAGCTCGGAGCGGGGCTGACGTTATACGACGTGCTCTCGCTGTCCCGTCCAGGAAAGTGGCACGAGCGCTTGTCGGCGGCCGAGATTCTCACGCGCGAGCCGGCGCTCAAGCACGCAGGACTCGGCGGTGGCGGCACGTATTTCGATTCGTCCACGGACGATTCACGGCTGACTCTGGCCAACGCGCTGAGCGCCGGCTACTGGAGCGCGGTGGTGGTGAACCACATGAGCGCGGAGCTGCTGGCCGGTGGCGCGCCGCACCGGATCTCGCTCACTGATTGCATCACTGGGGAGCGCTTCGCCATCTCTGCGCGCGTCGTCGTGCGCGCCGTCGGTCCCTGGACCTCCACCGCCGAGCACAGCAAGGGCTCGCACATTACCGTCGATCGCTCCGTGGTGGGCAACCGCGAGGCCATCGCGCTGCTCTCTCCGCTCGACGGGCGCGTGATGTTCATCCTCCCGTCCGGCTCGCAGACGATCATCGGAACGACGGAAGTGCTCACGCGCTCCTTGCCCGAGGAGGTCCGCGCGTCCGAATCGGAGATCACCTATCTGATCGAATCCGCGAACGCTTACCTCGAGGACGCGCGTCTGGCCCGCTCGGACGTGATCAGCGCCTGGGCCGGCCTCCGTCCCCTCGCTCCCGCGCTGATATCCGGAGACCCTTCGTCCGCGTCCCGCGAGCATTTCATCACCCGCGACGCGCACGGCGCCATCACCATCACCGGCGGCAAGCTCACGACCTATCGCGCGGTCGCCGAGGAAGTAGTGGATCTCGTGCAGGTGGCGCTTGGCATGCGCACAACGCGCTCACGCACGGCCGTAGAAGCTCTCCCCGGCGCCGACCGCGAGAGCGTGATCGACGAGATGATCCGCGTGGACCCCCGACTCGGTACGCCCCTTGATCAGAACTCCGACGTGCGCCCGGCCGATCTGGTCTTCTCCGTCCGCCACGAACACGCCCTGACGCTCAGCGACCTCCTGATCCGCCGCACCCTTGCCGCCTTTCGCGCGCGCGACCACGCCATCTCGCTCGCCGCTCCAGCCGCGGATGTGGTAGCGCCGCTACTGGGCTGGACTGCGGAAATGAAGGAGGCTCGGATCGCGGGTTACGCGCGTGACATTGCCAGGCTCTTCACGGTCGAGCCCGACTAGGCCGTGCCGTTCTGGTTCGGGGGACGCGACCTAGACTGACTTCGAATCGTGAATCGTCTTGAGGTCCACGACTTTCAACCGCCGAACGCCAGCCGGTAACTTCAGCACGGCAACCTCGCCGAGTGCCTTTCCGACAACCGCGAGCCCGATCGGCGACGACATCGTGACGTGACCCTCCTGGAACTCGACCGCGTCGCCGAACACCAGGCTGTACGTCTCCCGCTCGCCCGTCTTCTCATCCTCGACCGTGATCTCGGACCCGAGCCCGACCTTGTCGGTCGGAATCTGTGCGACGTCGATCTGCGAGAGCTTGCTCAGTCGCTGCCGTAGCTGCCCCAGTCGCGCTTGCACGAACTGCTGCCGCTCAAGCGCCGCCTTGTACTCGCTGTTCTCGCGAAGATCGCCATGTTCGACGGCGCGCTTGATCTCCTGCGGGAGCGTGATGCTCAGCTCGCGTTGGAGGCGCTCGACTTCCGCTCCGAGTTTGGCTTTGAGTTCTTCGATCATGACGGCAGCGATTAGTCAGGGGTAATCACCAACAACCTACCTCTTGGCATTGAAGGCAGTAATCACCGCTTGCGCGGCTTCTTCCGGATCATCGGTGAGAAAAAGCAGATCCAGATCGCCCGGCGCGATCTTTTTCTCCACCAGTACGCGCGTGTTCAGCCAGCGCAGCAGCCCCGCCCAGTAGTGGCGCCCCATGAGGATCACCGGGAACTGGTAGATCTTCCCCGTCTGGATAAGCGTGACCGCCTCGAACAGCTCGTCCAGCGTGCCGAATCCGCCGGGGAAAATTATGAACGCCGACGAGTACTTGATGAACATCGTCTTCCGCACGAAGAAGTAGCGGAAGTTCACGAGCGTGTCGACGTAGGGGTTGGCACCCTGCTCGAACGGGAGCTCGATGTTGCAGCCGATGGATGGGCCGCCGCCAAGCCGCGCGCCCTTGTTCGCCGCTTCCATGATCCCAGGGCCGGCGCCGGTGATGATCGAAAAACCGGCCTGCGCGAGTAACCGCGAGACTTCGACCGCCTTTCCGTACTGCGGATCGTCCGGTCCGACGCGCGCCGAGCCGAAAACCGCCACGCCCTTCTCGGTTTTGGCGAGCACGTCGAACCCTTCGATGAATTCGCTCATGATCCGCAGCACACGCCACGGATCGCTTTTGACGAAATCCCCTTCGGCGTGCGGATGCTGCAGCAGCTTCTCGTCTTCCGTCTCGACGACGTGGTCGCGGATAGCTTCGTCGATGATTCGGGTCGCGCCCGCCTGTCTGGCGCCTTCGATCTGCGACGGCGGCGTGCGACCGGCCTTCATGTGGCCGATCTCGGTGCGCTCCTTCAATCCGGCAAGCGATGACTCTTCCGCCGATGCGAGCACCGCCGGGTTCATCGGCTTTCCGGTCGTTGTGCGCGCGCCCGTCTTGCGACGGGTCGCCGGCTTCTTGCTGCCGGCCGTCGGCTTCTTGCGGTGTGTCTTCGGCTTTGCGGTATCTTTTCGTTTCTTCGTCATCTCGTTGCAGGCTGGAGTACGTGGCCGGAATCTATTGCCGATAATAATCCTCGTCGCCGACGGCGTCCGCACCGACACCCTTCGAGCCGCAATCGGATCGGGCGCGCTCCCCGCCATGGCACGCATGCTGGAGGAAGGCGGCCTGCACGAGATCACGTCCGTTTTCCCGTCCGTTACGGGGCCGGCGTATACGCCATTCCTGATGGGCAAACACCCGGGGTCCGTAGGGATGCCCGGGCTCCGCTGGTACGACCGCTCGCGCAAGGACTGCGCCGGGCCGGGACACTCGCGCAGCTATGTCGGCATCGACATGCGCCTGGTGGATCAGGATCTCGACTTCGCATCAAAAACGATGTTTGAGCTGATCCCGAATTCGCTCGCGGCGATGAGCGTCGTCACGCGCGGCTTGCACCCGTCGCGCTGCTTCACGCGCGGTCCCGCGTTCGCGGCCCGCACCGCGTGGACGCACTTTCGCGGCAACGTCGAGGGCTGGCTCGCGATCGATCGCTACGTCTCGCGCCGGCTCGTGGCCAAGGCGCGCGAGCTCAAGCCCGACTTCGTTTTCGCGGCGTTCACGGGCGTGGACAAGGTCTCACACGCGCGCGGTCATGGCTCGGATGACATCATCGCGGCGCTCCGCATCGTGGACGAGACCATCGCGGAGATGCGACGCGACCTGGAGGCCGTCGGCAGGTGGGACGCGACGCACCTCTGGGTGGTGAGCGATCACGGGCACACGCCCATCGATTCCCACGAGGACCTCGCCGGAGTGCTGCAGCAGCTCGGCCACCGTCCGATTGCGCATCCATGGATCTTCACCCGCGATCCACGCACCGCGGTGATGGTGAGCGGCAACGCGATGGCCCACCTGTATGTCGATCTCGAGACGCGATGCCGGCGGTGGTGGCCCTCGCTCGCGTCCGAGTGGAGCGGACTCGTTGCAGGTCTTCTTGCGCGCGATTCGACGGATTTATTGCTGCTACCGTATGGCGAGACGCGGTGCGAAATCCGTTCGCGCTCTGCCGGCAACGCGATGCTGGAATGGAGCGACGATACCTACTCGTATCGGCCGGGCACCGGTGATCCCCTCGGAATCGGAGAGCGCGTCGGCATCAGTGCCGACGAATCACACGCGCTCACGATCGGAGGCGAGTACCCGGACGCGCTCGTCCAGATCGGGCGAATCGCGCGCTCGCCGCGCTCGGGTGACATCATCCTGTCCGCCACGCGCGACTGGGATCTTCGCGCCGGCTTCGAGCCGATACCGCACGTGTCGTCGCACGGCGCGCTCCACCGCGATCACATGCTGGTCCCGCTGCTCGCGAGCAAGCCTCTGGTGAGCGCTCCGTTACGAACCGTTGACCTGATGCCGATCGCGCTCGACGCCCTGTCTGTCCCGCACCCGCCCGGCCTCGAAGGCCGCTCACGGGGTCAGAATCGTTGAAACCGTGGCCGCGCTATTCGGTGTAGCCCAGCGACACGAACTGCACGTCGGCAACACCGCCGGCGATCCGCAGTCGAGCGACGGTGGGCGCGAGATCGAACCGGCGCTGACCCGCGGCACCAGGGTTCACGACGATCCGGCCTTCCCACTCGAGCAGGAACTGCTTGTGCGTGTGACCGTAGACCAGAATGTCCTGCGGGTACCGCGCCAGCAGCCGGTCCGGAGTCAGCCGCCCGACTTCATGCCCGTGACTCACATGAATGCTCAGGCCGCCGATCTCTCTGACTATCTCGGTCTCGAAATAATGGGCCGGCGCGTCGGTGTTGCCGCGAACCGCGAACGCCGGGGCGATCGTCCGCAGCTCGTGCAGAATCTCCTCGCCGCCCACGTCCCCCGCGTGCAGGATCAGCTCGACGCCCGCCAGCGCGTCGTGCACGTCGGGACGGAGCAGGCCGTGCGTGTCGGAGATGAGGCCGATCAGATGTTGGGAAGCCATATCACTTAAGTTCAATCATGCAGTGGTTGCGCCTGACCGGTAGCCTGGCCGCACGCTCGATCCGCCGGCCGCGCCTCGCCATCGCTCTGACCAGGGTGGCGTGGCGATTTCGCCGTCGGGGATGGTATAAGCGATTCCCGTTCCTCCCGCTTCCGGATCGAACTTACGTTCGCTGGCGGATGCACACCGCGTACGGTGATCACGCCGCCGTGCCTCCGGCGCGCGACGCCGAGCGCTACGCACTCTGGTCGGTGTCGGAGCCATGAGGATCGAAGAGAGACTCAAATCGCAGGCCCGCGCGCTCGGCTTCGATCTCGTGGGGGTCGCGCGGCTTGGCCCTGCGGAGACGGCTCCGCTGTTCGACGAATGGCTGGCGCGCGGCTTCGCCGGTGACATGTCGTACCTGGAGCGTGGCGCCGACAAACGTGGCGATCCGCGCCGTGTGTTCGCGAACGTCAGCTCCGCCGTCGTCGTCGGAATGAACTACGGAGGCACCGCGCCCGCCGGCCCCGTTGCGAGGTACGCCCGCGGCGACGATTACCACGACGTCATGACGGAACGGCTTCGCGCGCTGCACGCATGGTTGAACGCCGAGCTTGGACGTGACGTTGCCGGCAAGGCGTACGTGGACACCGGACCGATTCTCGAGCGTGACCTCGCCCGCAAAGCCGGGCTCGGCTGGTTCGGCAGGAACACGATGCTCATCAATCCGGAGATGGGCTCGTTCTTTTTCATCGGCGCACTGCTGCTGGATGTCGAGCTCGCGCCGGACGCGCCCTTCGAGGCCGACCGCTGCGGGACCTGCACTCGCTGCCTCGATGCGTGTCCGACGGACGCGTTCGTGGCGCCGCACGTGCTCGACGCCACGCGCTGCATCTCGTACCTCACCATCGAGCTGAAGGGCGACATTCCCGAGGAGCTGCACGCGGGCGTGGGCGCAAACGTCTACGGTTGCGATATCTGCCAGGACGTCTGTCCCTGGAACGTCAGATTCTCCTTGGACGCGCGCGAAGCTGCTTTCGCGCCGCGTGAATCGATCGGAGGCAAAAACGCCCGGACGCTCGCGCGGGATATTCTCGCGATGGACGACGAGTCATTCCGCGCCGCATTCAGGAATTCGCCGATGAAGCGCGCGAAGCTCAGGGGGCTGCAGCGCAACTCGGCTGTCGTGCTTGGCAATGTCGGAATGCGAGAAGACCTGTGAGCGCAAATGACCACCAGCCGGCTGCAGCCGGCGCGAGCGCGTCAGGCCTCGAGCAGCAGCTCGCGTTTCTCGTGGAGGCCGATCGCCTCAAGAGCGTGCTGCGTCAGACGACGCTCTGCGATGGCTCCCGCCGGGAGAACAGCGCCGAGCATTCGTGGCATCTCGGGCTCATGGCGGCGGTGCTGGCCGAGCATGCCGCCGATGCGGTGGACGCCGCGCGCGTGCTGCGCATGCTGCTCGTACACGACTTGGTGGAGATCGACGCCGGTGACACGTTCGCGTACGATGCGGCCGCAAATATGGACCGCGAAGAGCGCGAGCTGCGCGCCGCCGAGCGCATCTTTGGATTGCTCCCGCTGCAGCAGGGCCGCGAGCTGCGCGCGCTGTGGGATGAGTTCGAGGCGCAGACCACACCCGAAGCGCGGGTCGCGGTCGCGCTCGATCGCCTTCAGCCACTGCTCAACAATCATCATTCGAACGGCGGAAGCTGGATCGCGCACGGAGTGAGCCGCGCCCAGGTGCTCCGGAGGATGGAGCCGATCCGAACGGCGCTGCCCGCGCTCTGGCCTGCCGTCGAAGCAATCGTGGCACGGAGCTGCTCGCTTGGCCACATTCACGATGAGGGTGGCGACGAGGCACGCTGAATCGCGTCCGAGCGATCAGGCGATACGCGTGCCCGGAGCGACGTCGGAATCCGGGCGGAGCAAAACGACATCGTTGGGCGCAGGGCACGCGCCGAGCACCAGCACTTCCGATATGAACGGCCCGATCTGCCGCGGCGGGAAGTTCACGACTCCGACGACCAGCTTTCCCACGAGATCCTCGGGCTTGTAGTGTAGCGTCAGCTGCGCGCTCGATCGCTTGATCCCGATCTCGCCAAAATCGATCGTCAGCTTGAGCGCCGGTTTTCTCGCCTCGGGAAAAGCCTCGGCGGCCAGAACCCGTCCTACCCGGATGTCGACCTCGAAGAATCGCTCAGGCGTGGTCGCTGGGATCTGCGTCAACGACTCTGATCCCTTGAAAGAGTCGAGGTGTCGATCACGAACCGGTAGCGCACGTCACTCCGCAGCATCCGCTCGTAGGCTTCATTGATCTGCTCGATCGGGATGACTTCGACGTCCGCCTGCAGACCATGCTCGGCGCAGAAGTCCAGCATCTCCTGCGTCTCGCGAATGCCACCGATCGATGATCCCGCCAGGCTGCGTCGGCGAGAGACCAGCGGTCCCGCGGAGACTGGCGTCGGCTCTGGAATTCCTACCAGCACCATCGTCCCGTCGAGCCGGAGCATTCGCAGATAGGAGTTGTAATCGTGCGCCGCGGAGACTGTGTCGAGTATGAAATCGAACCGGTTCTTGTTCTGCGCGAACACCCCGGAGTCGCCGGTCGCCAGGAAGTCGTCCGCGCCGAGCTTTAGCGCGTCGTCACGCTTCCCCGGCGAGTGGCTCAGCACCGTGACGTGGGCGCCCATCGCCTTCGCGATCTTCACGCCCATGTGACCGAGCCCGCCAAGCCCGACGATCGCGACTTTGTCACCCGCTTTCACGCCGAAGTGCCGCAACGGCGAGTACGTCGTAATGCCGGCACAGAGGAGCGGGGCCGCTCCCTCGAGCGGAATCCCCTCGGGGATCCGGACGACGTAATCCTCGTTGACGGTTACGCGCGTGGAGTAGCCTCCGAACGTGGGAGTCTTTCCGTCGCGCTCGCGCCCGTTGTATGTCGGGGTCATTCCGTTCTCGCAGTACTGTTCCTCGCCTGCCTCACACGCCGCGCACTCGCGGCATGAGTCTACGAAGCAGCCTACGCCGACGACGTCCCCGACTTTCCAGCGCGTGACACTATCACCGGCTTGTGCGACCGTTCCGACGATCTCATGGCCTGGGACCATCGGATAAATCGAGCCGCCCCACTCGTCGCGCACCTGGTGGATATCGGAGTGGCAGACGCCACAGAAGCTGATGTCGATCAGAACGTCGTGCGGTCCGGGCTCGCGCCGGTCGATGGCGAGCGGACCAAGGGGCGCCGTCTTGGATGGCGCGGCGTAGGAGTGTGTTTTTATCATGGATTGCCTGAGTGCTATTTCCGTTCCCCAAAATTCACGCCTCCGCCGCCTTTCGCGGAGCTTCTCAAAGCGACAACATTCCCCGCTGTGAAACAAGACCGTAAACACCCCGTGGTCCACGTGGAGTACCCCGACTGGGTGGATTCCGTCGTGGACTGGCGCCGGACCTACCGCACCGACAGCGAGCGAATGTCGCTCGCCATCGCCGTTTCGCGCGAGAACGTCGAGCGCGGGACCGGCGGGCCGTTCGGCGCGGCCATCTTCGACCAGGCGAGCGGAAAGCTGGTCTCCGTCGGGATGAACAGCGTGGTCCGCCACAACAACTGCGCGCTGCACGCGGAGATAGTCGCGTTCATGCTGGCGCAGCAGCGGGTGGGCTCGTTCACGCTGAACTCGCCCGGCCTTCCCCCGCATGAGCTGTTCACCTCCTGCGAGCCCTGCGCGATGTGCCTCGGCGCCACGCTCTGGAGCGGCGTGCGCCGCGTGGTGTACGGCGCCGCGCGCGAAGACGCGTCGCTGCTCAACTTCGAGGAAGGGCCCGTGTTTCCGCAGTCGTACAAATATCTCGAGGATCGGGGAATAACCATAGAACGCAACATGCTGCGCAAAGAAGCGCGTGAAGTGCTCGAGCTGTACCGTGCCGGGGGCGGCAAGGTTTACAACGGATGACGACATCTCTGGACTCCGGCCTGCTGGCTGAAGCAGTCGCGGCCCTGCGCGAAGCCAATCTTGCATTCGCGACGGCTCACCCCGGCGAGGGCCCCGGACGGCAGCCGGTGCACACCGTGTACGGAGGCGCGCAGCTGTTCGCGGCCGATACCGTTTCCAAGCTCGGATCGGTCGCGCTCCGCGCGCTGGACACTTATGGACCCGACCCGGCGTCGCTCGGACGCGCGCTGAACATCTCCGATCATCCCGCTCTGGCGACGATAGACAAGCGCGTTCGCGGCAAGCTGGCCCGCGAGCCGATCGAGGATTTCCGGATCGATTTCGAGGACGGGTACGGGAACCGTCCGGACGCCGAGGAGGACGGTCACGCGGCGACCGTGGCCAGTGAGCTGGCGAAAGGAATGCGCGACGGCACTCTGTCGCCGTTCATCGGCATGCGGATTAAGCCGCTCAACGAGGAGCTGCGCGGCCGGAGCATCAGAACGTTGGACCTCGTTTACACCGCGATGGCGGGGACCGGCGGCCTGCCGGATCGGTGGATCGTGACGATTCCGAAGATCACGATCATCGAACAGGTGGAATTCACCGTCTCCGTATTGAAGCAGCTCGAGCGGAAGCTTGGCTTCCCGGACGGGATGCTCAAGTTCGAGGCGATGGTCGAGACGCCGCAGATCGTACTCGACGCGAGCGGACGATCGCTGTTGCCGCGATTGATGGACGTGACGGACGGCCGGCTGCGTGGCGCGCACTTCGGCACGTATGACTACACCGCCGGAATCAACATCACGGCGGCACACCAGCGGATGCAGCACCCGTCGTGCGAGTTCGCCAAGCACTTCATGCAGGCAGCCTTTGCCGGGACCGATGTGTGGCTGTCGGATGGCTCTACCACCGTGATGCCGGTGCCGGTACACCGCGAGGCCAGGGGCGGACCCGCTCTGACGAAATCGCAGCAGGCGGACAACGCCGCGAGCGTGCATGCCGCCTGGCGCATGCACTTCGACGACGTGCGTCATTCGCTCGCGGGCGGATTTTATCAGGGGTGGGACCTGCACCCGGCGCAGCTCGTCACGCGCTACGCCGCGCTGTACAGCTTTTTCCTCGACGGCATCGACGCCGCGGGTGTACGGCTCAGGAATTTCGTGGGCAAGGCGGCCCAGGCCACGCTCGTCGGCGACGTGTTCGACGACGCGGCCACGGGTCAGGGGCTGCTCAACTTCTTCCTGCGCGGGATCAACTCCGGCGCCATCACGGAG
>JBKJKB010000019.1:0-11628 GCA_046597675.1 Gemmatimonadaceae bacterium | reverse complement strand
ATCGAGCGCGGCGGGTTCGACCACTTCATGCTCAAGGAAATCTTCGAGCAGGGCGCGAGCATCGAGAACACGATGCGCGGCCGCCTGCTGGACGACGATGGTACGTCCAAGCTTGGCGGCATCAACCTGAGCGACGAGGAGCTGCTCAAGTTCGACAACGTTGTCATCACCGCGTGCGGGACCAGCTGGCACTCGGCGTTGATCGGCGAGCACATGCTCGAGGAAATGGCGCGGATCCCCGTCGAGGTGGAATACGCATCGGAGTTCCGCTACAGGAACCCGATCATCACCGATCGCACGCTCTGCATCGTGATCTCGCAGTCCGGCGAGACCGCGGACACGCTTGCCGCGATGCGCGAGGCCAAGAACCGCGGCGCATTTACCTATGGAATCGTGAACGTCGTGGGCTCTTCGATCGCCAGGGAGAGTGACGGCGGCATCTACGTGCACGCCGGCCCTGAGATCGGGGTCGCGTCGACGAAGGCGTTCACCTGCCAGGTGATCGCTCTGCTGCTGTTCACGCTGAAGCTGGCGCGGCTGCGCAATTTGTCGGTGGTGCGTGGACGGGAGATCATCGAGGCGATGCGGGCGCTGCCCGCGCAGGTCCAGGAGATTCTCGACTCCGCGCCGCGGATCGAGGACCTCGCGGAGGAGTTCAAGGACAGCACGAATTTTCTGTACCTGGGTCGCGGTTACAATTTCCCGACCGCCCTCGAGGGCGCGTTGAAGCTGAAGGAGATCAGCTACATCCACGCCGAGGGGTATCCGGCCGCCGAGATGAAGCACGGACCGATCGCGTTGATCGACGCGGAGATGCCGGTGGTGTTCATCACGCCGCACGACTCGGTGTTCGACAAGGTCGTGTCGAACGTGCAGGAGGTGAAGGCTCGCGGCGCCCGCGTAATAGCCATCACCACTGGTGATGAGCCGGCTCTGGAAGGCAAGATCGATTACGAGATTAGGATTCCGCCGACCATAGAGATGTTGATTCCTGTGCTCGCCGTCGTGCCGCTGCAGCTGCTGGCGTACTACATCGCGGTCAAGCGCGGCGCGAATGTGGATCAGCCGAGGAATCTCGCGAAGTCAGTCACTGTAGAATAGCACCTTCGTGCGCATAGTCCTTCAACGCGTCTCCAGCGCCCGGGTGACGGTAGAAGATCGCATTACCGGAGAAATCGGCCGCGGGCTTCTGCTGCTCGCGGGATTCACGGCGACGGACACGGCGGACACCGTGGACTGGATGGCCGACAAGATCGCCACGCTGCGGATCTTCGGCGACGAAGCCGGAAAGATGAACCTCTCGCTGGGCGACGTGGGCGGAGGAGTGCTCGTCGTGTCGCAGTTCACGCTGTATGGCGACGCTTCCAAAGGAAGGCGCCCCAGCTTCGTGGCCGCCGCGTCCCCCGAGATCGCTATTCCGCTGTACGAGCGGTTCGTCGAGGCGTTCCGGGTGCGCGGGCATCCGGTCGCTACCGGAGAATTTGGCGCAATGATGGACGTCGAACTCGTGAATGAAGGGCCGGTTACACTGGTGCTGGAGCGGTGACGCCGAAGGTCGTGCTGGCGTCGGCATCCCCCCGGCGTCGCGAGCTGTTGACCCTGGTGGGCATCGAGCACGTCGTGCTCCCGTCGCATCTCGACGAGACCATGACGCCGGGGGAAACGCCGGCAGGACACGCGCTACGCCTGGCAGTCGAAAAGGCCTGCGCTGTGGCGATAAGCCACCCTGACGCAGTCGTCATCGGCGCCGACACGGTCGTGGTGCTGGACGGCAAAATTCTCGGAAAGCCGCCGACGCTCGAGGTCGCGCGCGAGATGCTGCATGCGCTCAACGGGCGGACTCACACTGTCATCACCGCGGTCGCGGTCGCGTACGGCGGTCTGACGCGCGAGGTAGCCGAAGAGGTTGCCGTCACATTCAGACGGCTCACCGATGACGAGATGGACGCATACGTTGCGACGCGCGAGGGGATGGACAAAGCCGGCGCATACGGCATCCAGGGATTCGGTGCAACGATCGTCGAGCGCATCGAAGGCGACTTCTTTGCCGTGATGGGGTTGCCGCTCGTCCGGCTGATCGAGCTCCTGCGCGACGTCGGTCTGAGCTACCGCTTCGGTAACGTGGAGAGCGTGGCGGCCGAGTAGCGAGCTTTCCAGACGTCCACTTTCTCCAGCACGTCGAGGGGCGTGATGCGCGTCATCCGCCCGGGCCGGTTCTTCGCCGCGGCGTCGTAGCTCTCGCCGGGATCGCCGAAGGCGTCCACGATCAGATCGTGAAATTTGCGGTACGGTCCGCTGCGCTCCGGGTTGGTGAAGCCCAGCAGTGAGATCACGGGCCTGTCGAGCGCGACAGCCATGTGCAGCGGCCCCGTGTCGGGCGCCAGCACCAGTGCTGAAGCGTCGAGAATTCCAACCAGGTTGCGCAGCCCGCTGCCCAACGCTGAAAAGTGCGGATTCCTGCTGTGCTCGAGTATGACGCGCTCCGCGCGTCGCTCCCGGTCTGATCCGCCGCCTACAAGGACAGGCTGGAGTCCGTAGTCGTCGTACAGCGCGTCGCACACTTGGGCCCAGCCTTCGGGCGACCAGTCCTTGGCTGCCTTGCTCGTTCCGATAACCACCGACGCCAACGGCCGGTCGAACCTCGCTGTAAACGACCGCTGCCAGGAGCGCTCGTTCTCCCACGGGCCGAGATTCCAGGTGATCGGCTCATGCGCCACGCCCAGGTACGAAAGAAATTCGAAGTACTGATCCTGCACATGCTGCGGCGTGTGCGGTGGAATCGTGTGCGTCGTGAACATCGTGTTCAGATCGCGCGCGCGTTCCTTGTCAAATCCGAGTTTTACCGGCGAGCGGGTGAACGCCGTGACGACGCCGGCCTTGAAGTACACCTGGAGATTCAGGACGACGTCGAACTCCCGTGCGTCGAGTGCGGACCGGATGTCGCGGAAGGCGCGCAGCCCCGCGCCCCGGTCGAAGACGATAGTCTCGTCCACAGATGGGTGATCGCGCACGAGCGAGTTGGGCCCGGGCTGCACGACCCACGTGATGCGACTCGCGGGCGAATGTCGCTTGATCGCGTTGATCACGGGCAGGACGTGCACCGCGTCGCCAACCGCGCTCATCATCACGATGCATACGCGGTCGAGCGAGATCGTCACTCGGACAGCTCCTGCACGCGATCGAGAATCGCGATGATCTCTTCGTCGCTGATGGACAGGCCCAGCCGCATCGACTTTCTCAGGGAGCGTCGCAGCCTGGTGATGTTGGCGTCACGGACGGTCGGCGAGCCGGGCACGTGGAAGCGGACGCGGTCCACGTCGAGGATCCAGCCGATGAGGCCTCCGTCCGGACCCGGCGCGACGAGGACGTTGCGGATGTTGAGGTCAGGATGGTGCGCGCCGGCGGACACGAGCGACGCGACCGCGCCAGCGGCGGCGTTCAGCACTACATCACGAGCGCCCACGTCCTCGGTCGCCGCAAGCCAGGCAAAGAGATCGGCGCCGTTCGGGATCTCGCGCGTGGCGATGTCGAAGCGACGGAGTATCGCCCCCGCTGGATATGTCACGTACGCCACGACCTCGGGTGTGTTTACGCCGGCAGCGCGGAGTCGCTGAGAGACCAGCAGCTCGCGGAGCCCGCGCGTCGGCGGTAGAAAGAGATCGCGCGTCAGCCGGGCGGGCGCGCCCCCACGGAATGCGTGGCGCACGACGACCGCGTCGTCGTGTCCCGGCAGTGGGGCGGCGAACACGTCACCGCGCCCTTTCATCTTGCGACGGTCGGGGTGACGTCCGGCGTATTCGTACAGCGTGCCGTGCAGCAGCGCTTCGCGTACGGCTTGCTGATCGTCCACAAGTGCCGTCACCCGCGCGCGGCCGACGCGAAATCGCGCGTATCCGGGAATCTCGATTCGCACGGTCAGTCCTGTTTTCTTCGCGCGGCGCCTGCGTCGCGCACCGGGATGCGCCCGATTGCGGACATTATGGCGCGCGCCTTGTTCTCGGTCTCGACCCACTCGCGCTCCGGCACCGAGTCCGCAACGATCCCCGCGCCCGACTGCACCGCCGCGACGCCGCCCGCAATTACGCAGGACCGGATGGTCACCGCGAGCTCCATGCGCGCGCCGCCCGCCGCGACATAGCCGATGGCGCCGGCATATGGGCCGCGGCGAACTGTTTCGAGGTCGTCGATTATCTGCATGGCCCTGACTTTGGGAGCGCCGGTGAGTGTCCCCGTGGGAAACGTAGCGCGCAGGACCTGCAACGCGGAGACGCCGCTCCGCACCTTGCCCCGGATGTCGCTCACGAGGTGCAGCACGTGCGAGTACTTCTCGACGCGCAGCAGCGCCGTCGGCTCGACGGTTCCGTATTCCGCGACGCGCCCGATGTCGTTGCGCCCGAGGTCGACCAGCATGAGATGCTCGGCGCGTTCCTTCGGGTCATTCAATAGTTCGGCCGCCACGCTCGCGTAGTCGGGCGTCGTTCCCGGCTTGGGGCGCGGACGCGTGCCGGCGATCGGCCGAACGGTCACCATCCCGTCCTGCAGACGCACCAGCAGCTCGGGGGAGCTTCCGACGATCTCCATCTCATCGAGCATGAGACAGTACATGTAGGGCGACGGGTTGATCGCGCGCAGCGCCCTGTACAGATCGACCGTGTCGAAAGTTGCCGGCAGGTCGATGCGCCTCGTAAGGACGACCTGAAACGCGTCGCCTGCGAGAATGTGCTCCTTGATTTTCTCGACGGCACTTTCGAACTGCCGCTTGTCGAGGCTCGATTTGCCCACGAGCTCGCGATCCTCGCCGAGCTGCAGTGGCTCGAGTGGCGAGGGTCCCCGCAGGCGGTCGCGCAGCTCCGCCGCTTCCGCGGCCGCGGCATCGTACGCGTCGCGCAGCTCGGCGTGGGCCGCGTCGCGCGGCACACGGACGGTGATGACGATGTTGGCCGTGCCGTGGAGATTGTCTATCACCACGAGCGAGCGCGTGAATATGAACATCGCGTCCGGCACATTTCCCGCGCGCGGCGGAGGCGTGCCGATACGCTCGAAGTGGCGCACGACGTCGTAGCCGAAATACCCGACGGCTCCGGTCCAGAACGGGCCGAGCTCGGGCGCGCTCTGCGGGCGGTCCGCATTTATGAGCCGTTCCAGATCGTCGATGGGATCGGACGGCTCCCGGCGGTTGTGCCAGCCTTTTGCCGGCGTCCAGTCCTCCACGACGCCGTCGCGCAGCCGCCACGCGGCGCGCGGCTCCGTGCCCAGGTACGTGTATCGTGCCCAGGTCTCGCCCCCGGCGGGCGCGGACTCGAGCAGGAACGCGAACTGCCCGCGCCTGACTTTGGCGAACGCCGAGACCGGAGAATCCAGGTCGAGCAGGATCTCCGTTCTGAACGGGATCAGTCCCCCCGCGCGGGCTTGGCGGGCGAAATCCTCGAAGATCACAGGCGGTTAGTGCGCGACATAACTTTCGTCCATGAGGTTGAAGCCCGCGACGGCCGCCGTCACCCTGGTGTGCTGCATCGCCGTCGTTTGCGCCGCGACCCCGGCGGGTGCGCAACGGTGGAATGATATCCGTACGCGTACCCTCGTAGAGCGGGCGACCGCGCTCCGGGCCATGCAGCTGGCCGATACCGCACTCCGTGACTACCGCGCGGAGGCCCGCGGCTACGTCACTTTCCTCGCCCAACTTGGGGAAGGGTTCACCGAGCCACCGAAGATCGTCAAGGCCGACGAGCTGGCGCTGGACGTTTACTGGATGGCGCCGAACCTCAGCAAGCAGCTCATTCGCGGGCGCCGCGACACGCTGCTGCTTCCGACCGACATCAACTACCACCGCGACCATCTGGGAATAATCCAGAACAATTTTCCGGAGATGATCCGTCTGGGCGATGGCGACGAGGTGCGCGACGTCCCGCACCCGCTGTCGTCAACGGGGCTCGAGGAGTACGACTTCGCGATCAGCGATTCGCTGGAGATTCGGCTGGGGCCCAGGACGTTGTACGTGTACGAGACGCGGGTGCGTCCGAAGGACGATCGTCAGCCACGCGCGATCGGCGCGCTGTACATAGATCGGGAGACCGCCGAGCTGGCGCGCATGGCGCTCAGCTTCACGCGTGCCGCGCTCAAGGACCACGAGCTCGAGGACGTCGCCGTCGTGCTCGAGAACGGACTGATCGAGGGGCGTTTCTGGCTGCCGCGCAGGCAGGAAATCGAGATCAGGCGCACCGGGACCTGGCTCGATTACCCGGCGCGTGGGATCATCCGGGGCCGATGGGAGATCTGCTGCTATGCCGTGAACACAGGTCTGAATCCCGCCTTGTTCACCGGGCCGGAGATCGCGGTGGCGTTCGTTCCGGCGGGCCCAGGCGACTCCGCGCGCCGCCCTCTTTTTACCGGTGATATCCTGGACAACCTGCCGGACGACGCGCGTGCCGTTACCGATGCGGAAGTGCTCGCGGTCCAGGAGGAAGCTCGTGCGCTCGTGCGGGCGCAGGCGCTGGCGCAGACTCGCTCGACGTCTCTCGCGGGGCGGCGGATCTCGGACTTCGTCAGGTTCAACCGCGTCGAGGGGCTCGCGCTCGGCGCGGGGCTGTCGCAGCGGCTCGGCGCCGGGGTGTCGCTGTTCGGGGGTGGTCGCTACGGTTTTGGTGATTACGAGTGGAAGGGGCGTGGCGGGATCTCGTACAGACAGGCCAGCGGTGCCGGCTTCGCGCTCGCCGCGTATGACGACCATGAGATCGTGGGCGAAGAGAGCGAAAGATCGCTGTTCGTGAACAGCGTCGCCGCACAGGAGTTCGGCAGTGATCATACGGACACGTTCGGGTCGCGCGGTGTCGCGGTGTCCGCGTTCTCGCCGACCGTTGGCGCGTGGCGTGCCAGCGTGTCCTTCGCTCACGAGAATCATCGCCCCCTCACTGTGAACGCGAGCCCGGCTACCGGCGACTTCGATCTGACGGTGCCTGCTGCGAGGATGCAGGAGCGCAAGCTGGAGCTGCTGCTGGAACGCCCGACGAAGCTGACGTGGGGGAGATTCGAGGCGCGATATCGTTTCGCCGCGTCGGTCTTCCAGTTCAGGGTCGCGCCGTCCACGGATGAGTGGGAGGCAGGTCGGAAGATCGCCGTGCACGCGAACCTCGAGCGACCGTTCGGAGCCAGACGTCACCGGCTCGTGACGCAGTTAATCTTTGCCGCGGTTGGGCAGAGCAAGACTTTCTATGCCTATGTCGGGGGCGTGTCGGCACCGCGGCCCCGGTACTTGCAGCCGCAGCAGCTAGTGCACCTCGGCGGGACGGTGACTGGTCCGGGCTACGATTTCCACGAGTTCGTTGGAACGTCGGGCGCGTCTGTGCGATTGGAGTGGCAGACGCAGGCTCCTTTCCCATCGATCTCGCTCGGGCGGTTCGGGCGCGCGCCGGCGCGCATGACGCTCGCGCCGTACGTGAACGTCGTCGGAATCAATGCGGGAGCGGCGACGTTACGGCGCGGTCATGGGCTGTATCCGAGCGTAGGGCTCGGCGCGCTCACCATCTTCGATATACTGCGTGTCGACGTCGCGCGCGGCTTGCGTGACGGGCGGTGGAGCCTATCTGTCGATCTGAACCGGGATTTCTGGCCGGTGTTGTAGCGCGGGCCGGTTCTGCTATCGTACCGGAATGGAGGCACGTGTCGAATCTCCGGGCGGTTACTTCGGTGCGACGGTTGTGCCGGCCTTGATCGGATTCAGCACTTTCAAGTTGTCGTCGCCCGTCACGGCCAGGATGCCGAGCGCCCCCTTGTGGAACGCGCGGAAGATCGCGTGGTCCACGAGGATGAAGTTGCCCGGCTTCTCCAGGCCGAACTCGACGATCGCAGATCCGCCGGCAGGGACGAGTGTCGTCTGCACGTTGCGCTGGAGGGAGGTGCTGCCACCTTCGCCGTACACGTTGTCGAACACCTCGCCTATCACGTGGAAGCTCGACGTCAGATTCGGCCCGCCGTTCCCCACGAAGAGACGCACGCGTTCGCCGACGTTCGCCTTCAGGGCGCCGTCGCCCGTGAGCGCACCGACCGAGCCGTTGAACACCACGTATGTCGGCCGCTCCTCGACGCCCTTGTCCATATCGAGCGCCTGGAGGCCCGTGTCGCCGTAGTTGCCCTTGGTGTAGAACTCGCTCTGCATCACGTAAAACTCCCTGTCAACCTTCGGCAGCCCGCCCTTCGGCTCGACGAGGATCAGCCCGTACATGCCGTTCGCGATGTGCATCGGGACCGGTGACGTGGCGCAGTGATAGACGTAGAGACCCGGATTGAGTGCGGCGAAGCTGAAAACCGACTCCCCCCCGGGAATGGTGAGCGACGCCGCGGCCCCGCCACCAGGACCCGTGACCGAGTGCAGGTCGATGTTGTGGGGCATCGTGCTGCCCGCGGCGTTCTTGAGGTGTATTTCCACCTGGTCGCCCTCGCGCACACGGATGAACACGCCCGGCACCGAACCGCCGAACGTCCACATCGCGTATTCGACGCCGTCGGCGAGCCGCATCCTCTTCTCAGTAACCTCGAGGTTCACGATCACCTTCGTCGGCGTGGTGCGCGTGATCGGCGGCGGAACGTTCGGGGGCGCTGTTAGCGTGGCGACCTCCTCACCGGACACCTCGGGTGCGGTGCGAATGGGGATAGCATCCTCGCCTGTGACGGGGGCTGTGTTGCAGCCTGCGAGCACGAGGCCGAACGCGGCGGCGACCGCGCCGATCACGAGCCGCGGGGAACGCGTGCGCGAATCAGCCTTTGACATTGGGACGTTCCTTGGTGGAGTGTGTGTGAGGCATCAAAAGTACACGCCGGCAGCTTCGTCTGCTCGCCTTCGATAACCTCGTGCCTGTTCCGGTCGCTCGGGATCGCCCGGACCATCTCCGCAGTCCAACCCGTCCGCGTTGTCGCTGCCATTCCCATAGGATGTATCCCTCGGCTATCGCCAGGCAAGAGCGCATTCACGATGTTGCCCGACCGGCTCACCGATCGCGGCACCGTTCTACCGCATAACGCAGCGCGGCATTTCGATCACGTCCGCCTCCGGCCGCTGTGTGAGTTCGGTGAATGGAGGCTAGCGTACTGTGGTGCCAGCCGACTCATGGCTTCGTCCGATCCTCGCGGAACTTCTCAACGACAGTGACCTCGCGGCAGTCGATGCGGCTGTAACCATCAGCTACTGGGAGACCGCGGCGCGCGTATCTCCACTCACCGACGACGAGATACTGGCCGCCGTCGCGGAACGCCTGCGCGTACCCCCCGCCAAGCGCCTGCTGGTGAGTTCGCAGGCGCGAGAGAGGATCCCCGAAGAGCTCGCTCGCCGCTACCACATCCTTCCGTTATCCGTCACGAACGACACACTCGAGATCGCGACGGCCAATCCGTACGACATGGATTGCGAGAGAACGCTCGCGTTCTCTTCAGGACGCCGCATTCGGATGCTGCTCGCGCCTCCATCGCGGATCGACAAGCGGATAGATGAGGTTTATCGCCCGGAAGATGCCGTGGCAAAGATCCTCGACGGCGTGGCGGAGCGGCGGGAGCTGGACGAGACACCCGAGCCCGCTGACGAGTCGCACAGCTACCTCGATGAATCCTCGATAGAACGGCCGGTCGTGAAGCTCGTGGACCACATAGTCGCCGAGGGGATCGCGTCGCGCGCCAGCGACATCCATCTGGAAGCGGAAGAGCACGGAATCGCCGTGCGGTATCGCGTCGACGGCGTGCTGCGCCAGGCGATGACTCTGCCGCGCATGATCGGCGTCCCGCTCGTGTCACGCATCAAAATCATGGCGAACATGGACATCGCCGATCGCTTGCGCCCCCAGGGAGGGCGCGCCCGGGTCGGCGCAAACGGCGTAGGGATAGACCTTCGCGTGTCCACCCTGCCGTCGGTCCACGGCGAGAAGGTCGTCATCCGGATCCTCGACGCGCGGACGACGGCGCGCTCACTCGACTCCCTGGGCTTCTCGCGCGACGAATCGGCGCGCATTCACTGTCTGCTCGATGCACGGGAAGGGCTGGTGCTCGTGACGGGCCCGACGGGATCGGGCAAGACGACGACGTTGTACGCCATGCTGCGCCATCTCCAGCTTCGCGGTGTGAACATCGTGACGGTGGAAGACCCCGTCGAGTACAGGACCGCTGGCATCGTCCAGGTGCAGGTGAACGAAAAAGCCGGCCTCACGTTCGCGGTAGCGCTGCGATCGATCCTGCGACAAGATCCGGACATCGTCCTGATAGGCGAAATCCGGGATCACGAGACCGCCGCCATCGCTATCCAAGCCGCGCTCACCGGGCATCTGGTGCTGGCGACATTGCACACGATAGACGCGTGCAGCTCGATCGCGCGCATGACCGACCTCGGCGTGGAGCCGCAGAAGATGGCCGCCGCGCTGAAGGGGGTGATCGCACAACGGCTCGTGCGCCGGCTATGCCCGTGCGGGTCGCCGGGCGGCTGCGCGCGGTGCGGCGCCACCGGCTACCACGGCAGGATCGCGGTCGCGGAGATCGTCATCTCGACGTCCGAACTGGAGCGGCGGATCGCGAGGGGCGACGGCGTCGGGTCTCTGAGGGAAGCCGCGCGCGCCGATAGTGCTGGCTCGATCTGGGAGTCGGGGCTCGCGCACGTGTCGGCTGGTGACACGACCCTCGAAGAGCTTCTTCGCGTCGCCGAGCGGCCGCTGGAGGAGGTCGTGCCGGGAGTGAAGGCGGCCCGGTATCATTCCAGCACCAGCAAAGCGAAAGGTGAGATGACCCAAATCAAAGCCGGTGTGGTCGACGTGTACGTGCTCGCTCGCGAGGGGAGCGAGTGGCGCGTGCTGGCGTTGCAGCGCGCCGAGGACACGCGCTGTCCCGGCTCCTGGGAATCCATTCACGGCCACATCGCCGACGGCGAGAAGCCGGAGGACGCTGCGCTTCGTGAGCTGCGGGAGGAGACAGGGCTGGAAGCCGAGCGGCTCTACAATCTGACCGTTAACGCTTTCTACCTGCACCGCGAGCAGACCGTTCAACTGTCGATAGCTTTTGCCGCGGTGGTATCGAGCGATTCGGCAATCACGCTCGGGCTCGAGCACCAGAAGTTCGAGTGGCTGACGCTCGCCGACGCCGCGCACCGCTTTGTCTGGCCCCGCGAGCGCGAAGCCCTGACTCACATCAGCGTGCTTCTGCCCGATGGCGACGCCGGACCGACCGAGGACGTGCTGCGGATCATCTGAGGTGGGCCGCGCGAAATGTCTGAATGGGGCGCTGGCGTCGGTGCCCCTTCGCCGAGCGGAGAATATGTAGCTTTATCTGCAACGCATATGTGGAGATGACATGAACGCCCAGCAGTCGGCGATGACGGTAGCGCTTCGGCGCTCGCGCATCATTCCAGTGATCACTATCAGCGATCCGAAGAATGCAGTCCCGCTCGCGAACGCGCTGCTGGCCGGTGGATTGCCGATCGCCGAAATCGCACTTCGCACTCCCGGGGCACTGGAAGCGTTACGCCGCATCACACAGGAGCAGCCGGGAATGTTCGCTGGAGCGGGCACGGTGCTGAACGTCGCGCAAGCCGTGCAGGCAAGAGATGCCGGAGCGAAGTTCGTCGTGTCGCCTGGATTCTCTCGCGCGGTCGTTGACTACTGT
>JBKJKB010000338.1:0-2593 GCA_046597675.1 Gemmatimonadaceae bacterium | reverse complement strand
CCGATCGAGCACCTTTCATGCCAAGAGGTCGGCCAGGATTGCATGGGTGTTTCGGTTCGAGTTCTGGACGGAGAGAGAACCAAGTGCCCGCGCGGGAAATCTGTTCCCGTCGAGTGTTCCGACCCGCGGGTGCCTGTGCGTGCCCGTTGCACTGTGTTATCGCGCCGTGAGCCGCTGGGCCTGATGCAGACCGGCATAACACCGATGGTTCCCAGGCAAGCGGAACATTCAGTACGAGCACAGTGATCGGGTGCGCGGGCTGGCGAGTGGCGGGATCGGGGCGAGGCATCAGTTGGCGCAGCACACGGGATTGGTCGACGCGATCGAATCGCCATGTGCAGGTGCTGAAGGTGGCCTTGCCCTATCACGAATCAGATCACGTGCTCGGCATCGCGTACCACATGCTGTGTGGGGGCACGTGCTGGCAAGATATCGAGCAGCGACGCCAGGACGAGGTGTATCTGGATGCGCTGGGTGCGCAGCGCATCCCGGATCCGACGACGGCAGGCGATTTCTGCCGGCGGTTTGACGAGCCCGCGAGGCCTTGAGCCGCTGAGAAAGCCGCCGTGCTCCGGATGGAATTCAAAGCGTTTTTCAACGTGTTCATGCGGATCCCCGTCCAGGTCGTGCGCACGAGTCGCCGGCTCGTGTTTCGTCTGCTCGCCTGGAATCCGTGGCAACACATCTTCCTCCGGGGCGTCGATCCACTGCACGGTCCCTTGCGGTGCTGAGGCGTCGGACCTGAAACCGGGATAGCGAGGCCCGGATGGCATCCACCCGGTCCCGTGGGGAGCACACGAATCATGACGAGTGAGAATCGAGCGAATCGGACACCGGGGGGCGCCCCGTAGCGACTGCTTTTCCCTCTCGGTTCACACTCGATGTCATGACGCAGCCGAGCACTTCAACGCGCTTATTCTGGGGCTAGCCCGCCGTTGCGACCGAGCGGCAGATTCTGCACCCGCGGCAGGTTCCGCTCTCCGCAGAAACAGCAACATCAGAGAGCCCGTGGCTGACGCCGCCGTCGATGTTCTCGTTGCGCTCGGGTGGCGCGCTGTTCGCAGGCGAGCCTCCCATGTCAGCCCCCGATCCGCAACAGACACCACAGGTCGTCCCGTCTCCAGACGGCGGCACTCGCCCCAAGCTCAAGCTCATGGATCGGGTGCGGCACGTCATCCGAGCACGGCATTACAGCCGCCGGACCGAGGAGGCGTATGTCCACTGGATTCGCCGCTACATCGTGTTCCATCGAAAGACGCACCCGTCCGAGAGGGGCGCCTCTGAGATCTCGACGTTTCTGACCTGGCTCGCGGTCGAGCGCCACCTGAGTGCCTCCACGCAGAATCAAGCGCTCAGCGCCCTGCTGTTTCTGTACAAGGACGTGCTCGGCATCGAACTCGGCCGGCTCGACGCGGTGCCGCGCGCGCGCCTGCCGATCCGGGTACCGGTGGTGCTGAGCCGGGACGAAGTCGGCAGTGTCCTGAAGCAGTTGACGGGCACGATCTGGATCGTCGTCGTCATCCTGTACCGGGCGGGGCTCAGAATCCAGGATTGCCTCGCGCTGCGCGTCAAGGACATCGACTTCGACCGGCATCAGATTGTCGTGCGCCGCGCCAAGGGTCAGAAGGACGTCCGGACGATGCTGCCCATGGCGGTCAGGGATCGGCTGCGAACGCACATGGAGGAGGTGAAGCGCCAGCACGAGCGCGACCTCGCGCGAGGGGTGGGCCGCGCCGTCCTGCCGTTCGCACTCGATCGCAAGTACCCGAACGCGTCAACGGACTGGGCCTGGCAGTTCGTCTTTCCGGCCGCGCGGATCTGCCGAGATCCGCAGTGGGGTCCGCCCTCGCGTTTTCATCTGCACGAGTCCGTGGTCCAGAAGGAGGTTGCGGCGGCCGCGCGCCGAGCGGGGCTCACCAAACGCGTCGGCCCGCACATGTTTAGGCATTCGTTCGCGACGCATCTGCTGGAAGACCGATTGAGAACGTGCAAGTCGTGTTAGCCCGCGTGGCTCGCGCGATAATCACGCCGCTCCCCGCGGGCGATGTCGTGCAATAACGCCTTTGCGTTCAAGCGTTTCGCGCCGGTGGACGCGGTGCGTTCGGTCGTGTGGATACGCGCGTGGCCTGCGCGTATCCCTTCTGCTGGCGGGCTAACTGAGCAACGGCAAGGGCCATGCTTGGCGTGTTATCATCCCGCGTTCGTTGCCCATGGCAGTAGTCGAGACGCGACCTCCGGGACGTTGTACCCCGCGAGCGATCGTTCCGGTCTACTCCATAGAGTGTTAGACGCCTCAACGATCGTGATTGGAGTATGGGGACATTTCATATGACGCTTCGAACTGGAGTTGCCCGATTGGGAACGTCTGGCCTCGCAGTCGCACTCTGGCTCACCCCAGTACCAGTTGCAGCCCACCATAGCAGCGCAATGTTCGATCAGGGGCGCGACCTTAGATTGGACGGCGTTGTCACGAAAATCGAATGGGCGAATCCGCACGTGTACGTCCATGTCCAGGTAGAGAACGATGCCGGCGAAAAGGTCGTCTGGGTCATCGAGGCGGCCCCGCCTGGGTTCCTGACTAGGTTGGGCTGGT
>JBKJKB010000312.1:0-6037 GCA_046597675.1 Gemmatimonadaceae bacterium | reverse complement strand
ACCATGGGCGCGGCGACCTGGAATTACACGCAGCACTCGAACGATTTCTGCACCGGGTGTCACGTGATGAACCCGGCGTTCCAGCGGTTCTCCGCCGACTCAAACAAGCACGCCGAGCTGTCGTGTCACGATTGTCACAACCAACCGCTGGCCGCCAGCGCGCGGCAGCTCTACCTGTGGATCGCGGAGCGTCCCGAGGAGATCGGCGAGCACGCAAAAGTGCCGAACCAGGTCTGCGAGACCTGCCATGTGACCGGCGACACCGCCACATGGCAGCACGTCGCGGCTACTGCGGGCCACCGCGTACATCTGGAATCGGATTCCAGCTCGCTCAAGGATCCGCAGTGCGTAACGTGCCACGGCGTCGAGCTACATCGATTCCGCCCGGCGACCGAAACGTGCGGCCAGAGCGAGTGCCACACGCCGAAGGACACCGACATCGTGCTCGGCAAGATGGCCGACCAGACGGTGCGCCATTGCACGAGCTGCCACTCATTCACCGCCGACGTTCCGGCACTCGCCACCACCGATTCGGCGCGTGGCACGCTCGTGCCGGGCAAGTCGGAATGTCTCGGCTGCCACCAAATGCGGCGGCTCCTGGCCGACTTCGACGAAGGACGAGATCCTCACGGCGGGAAGTGCGGAACGTGCCACAATCCGCACAAGCAGAAGACGCCAATCGCGGCGGCCGCGACCTGCGCGACGGCCGGCTGTCATTCGAGCTGGCCCGAGAATCCGTTCCACGCCGGCGCCAGTCACAGGCGCGTGGGCGAACAATGCCTGACCTGTCACCTGGCTCACAGCGCCAAAGTGGACGCCAGCGATTGTGAGGGATGTCATCGAAGCGTGCGCGACCGCAGCAGGATGCGGCCTCCGCTCCCGTTCGACACGGCAGCAGCGTTGCGCCGCACTTCGGCGCCGGCGGCTCCACGGCCGCACCTGTCCTTCGTCATGACCGCGGCGCGCCCGCCGCTGTCTCTCGCACCAACTGCGCTGCGGCGCGTCGGGAAGACCGACCCGCCATGGCCGCGCGAGATCGCAAGACTGGTGTCGGGACGTTCCGTTGCAGCTGTGGCGTTCAGCGACCCGGCTCCCGCAACCACGGCTGACAGTTTTCCTCACTCGAGGCACACAAAACTTGCGTGCCTCGAATGCCATGAGACCGGAACAGGCCATGGCCGACTCACATTCACCCCGCCGCGTGGCTGTGCCATCTGCCACCATCAGGCGCCAGTGCGGGCCCGGTGCGCCTCCTGCCACCGCACGGCGGAGTACGCAGCGCCCAAGCGAGTGAGCGTCACGGTGACAGTCCCGACCCATCAGCCGCGATCACGGCCCGTGGATTTCCTCCACGCTCCGCACCTGTCGCGCACGTGCGTTGACTGTCACACCACGCCTGTCACGCTCGCGCCGGGGCGCGACAAGGCGCAGTGCAAGGATTGTCACGCAGATCATCACGCGGCCGGTCGCAGCTGTTCGTCGTGTCACTCGGCCGTAGAGCCCGGCGCTTCACACCAGACGCTCGAGGTCGCCCATCAGCGCTGCGACGCGTGCCATACGGCGACGACGGTCGCGCGGCTGATGCCGACGCGCAGCTTCTGCAGCACCTGTCACACTGAGACGGCGAAGGATCATTACGTTCAGAAGGAATGCAGCGTCTGCCACTTTCTCGCTGAGCCCGGCGCCTATCGTTCGAAGCTCGTCACGCCGCGGCCGGGATGACGGTGTCGCGCGCGCTGATCGCCGCGGGCGCGCTCGCGGTGTGGGCCGCTTCCGGGTCTGCGCAGGACTACCGTGTTCGACTGGACGCACGAGCGCAGGCGGTATCGTTTCGCGGTGTCGTCGCGGACAGCATTGCAGCCACGGATGCAGTGCCCGGCGCCAATGGAGGGTTCGAAACCCCTGATGGCCACGCCGTCAGATGCGACGCCGGAGCGTACTGCTACTTCTTCCGCCCCGGCCCGGAGCTGCGCGGTGTTCCCGCAACGCTCTCGGCGAGCGTGGCGATGTGGGGGCTCGGCATCGAGGGACTTGCGTTGCACGCCACCGGGCGCGTCGTGGGAGACCTCGGCGGCGATGACGTATGGCCCGGCACCGAACCGTCGGTGCAGCTCATCGAAGGATATCTCGACTACCGGCGCTCTATCTTCGTGGTGCGAGCGGGGCGGCAGCTGGTAGCGTCGCGCCTGGAGCCGATGGGGTTCGACGGCGGCTGGCTGCGCGCGCGCTGGGACAAGACGTCGCTGGAGCTCACCGGCTACGGTGGCTGGGGACTCGGGCAGGCGGCCGTCGTCTCGGCGTCGAGTCCCGCGCTCAATCCGCTCGATGAGTGGCGGCCCCGCGACAGGCAGATCGTCGCGGGCGTGGAAGCCGCCTGGCTTTACCGCAACGTTGACGTTCGCGCGGAATACCGGCGGGAGATAGATCCGGAGGACGACCATTTCGTGTCGGAGCGCTCGGCCATGTCGCTGCTCGCGAGCGTTCGGTCGTTTCGGGCGGCCGGCGGGCTCGATTACAACATGGCCGAAGGCCACCTTGGGAACGCCGACCTGACGCTCACGTATTTGCGTCCGCGGTACTCGCTGTCGGGAGGAGTAAGGCGCTACCGTCCGTACTTCAGCCTGTGGACGCTGTGGGGCGCATTCAGCCCCGTGCCGTACAACGCGGTGAACGCATCCGCCATGGTTCGCGCGACAGGGTGGCTGTCGGTGCACGCCCGCGGCGAGCGGTACCGCTACGAGGACGCTGAGGTCTCCACCGCACTCGTGCCCCGGCTGGAGGATCGCGGATGGCGCATGAATACGGGCGCAACGGCGACTCTGAATCCCCGCTGGACACTCGACGGCAACTACGGCCTCGAGCACGGGCCTGGTGCATCCGCGCGGTTTGCCGACGCCTCGGTGACTTACACTCCCAGCGAGAGATTGTCGTTCGACGTGTATGGCGGCTCGTTGGAGCGCCCGCTCGAGCTCCGGTACTACGACGCGACGAGCCGATGGATCGGAGCTCGTGGCGAGTGGCAACGCAGCGGCCAGCAGCGCGTGTGGGGCGACATCGCGCGCGTCAGCGACGATCGTGACCGCCCCGACGCGAGCGCTTCGTCGCTTGCCCAGTTCCGCCTGCGCGCCGGCGTGAGTCTGGCATTCGGGTCCGGCGCTGACCGCACGCCGCTGCCTCCGGCTCGACCGCTGGGGCGATGAGGCGGAACCGCCGCCGGGGGCTGTTGCTTGCGCTCGCGTTCGCCGTGCTGGCAGGAGGCGCGCTGATCGCGGCACCGCGTGTCAACCGCCAGCAGCAGGAGCGCTTCCCGCACGCCAAGCACGCGAATCTTTTTCCCCTGTGCACGACCTGCCATACTGGTGTGGTGGAGCCGGGGCAGCCCCTGTGGCCCGGCCCGGCGAGCTGCGCGTCGTGCCACGACGGCGTGGTGGAGCAGCGGATCTCGTGGGAACCGCCGACACGCCCCCGCGGAAGCAATCTGCGATTTACTCACGAGGCGCACGATCGCGCGGTTACAACGCGTGACCCCGCGGACAGCACGCTGATTCGAAATTGCTCCAGCTGTCACAGCCAGGCGGGAGCACCGCGAATGGCCGTGCAACACGCAGTAGTCGGGCAGTGCATTGATTGCCACGGACTCACCGGGCCACACCCGGACCTCCCGGACGTGGCGTGCGCCACTTGTCATGTGCGCCTGACCGACGCGCCCGGCCTGACCGCGCAGGAGATCGCGAGCTTTCCGCGGCCGAGGTCGCACGACGCGCCCGGTTTCCGCTTGGGGGGGCACGGCAAGCTTGCCAGAATAACCCAGCGCGCCTCGGGGCAGATTGGCATCGCCGCAAGCTGTGCAACGTGCCACGCGCGAAACCTGTGCATCTCCTGCCACGTCAACGCTGCCGAATCTCCAGTGATCAGCGCGCTGGAGCTGGATGACAGGTCCCCGATGTTTGCTCTCTCGCAGCCGGTTCCGGCAGGCCACAGTCGGCCGGACTTCATGCGCACGCACGGGCGCGACGATCAGCGCGGAACGGCATCGTGCGCGACCTGTCACACCCGCGAGAGCTGCGCGACCTGCCACGCTGGAGAAGCGCCGCGAGCCGTTGCGTCTCTACCGGTGGCCGGCCCCAACCGCGCGGCGGGTGCGCAACTCGTCCGGACTCCGCCACCGAGCCACACGCGGGACTTCAGGGAGCGTCATGGCGCGGAGGCGAACGCGCGTCCGCGCACGTGCCAGACCTGTCACGTCCGCTCGATGTGTCTCGACTGCCATCGCCCGGATATCGGCCCGCAATCGCGCTACCACCCGGCCGCATTCCTTACGCGTCACCCCAGCGCCGCCTACGCGCGCTCCGCGAGCTGCAGCGACTGCCACAATCCCGCGCAGTTCTGTCAGAGCTGCCACCAGCAGGCGGGAGTAGTCGCGGCGCGGCGCATTGGCGCCACCGGGTTTCACGACGCCTTCCGTGGTTTCAATCTGGGACACGGCCAGGCGGCTCGGCAGAGCCTCGAATCCTGCGCGTCGTGTCATGCGGAGCGCGATTGCACGGCGTGTCATTCGGCCGTGGGTGGCGGGTTTCGCTTCAACCCTCACGGCCCTGGCTTCAATGCGGCCCGTGCACGATCGAGAAATCCATCGCTATGCATCGCGTGTCATGGGACCGCGATACCGACTTCCCGCTAACCTTGTACCCAACGGAGACAATCACACATGCTTGATTCAGCAGTAACACGTTTCATGCTCCCAGTTCTCGCCGCTGCGCTCATGCTGGGCTGTTATGGGGCCGACGAGAAAGCAGCAATGGTTCCGCTCGGTCAGGCCGGAACGGCAGGCACTTCGCCGGATGGAGCGCCGGTACCAACGATTACCGGTGAGGCAAAGCTTGCGCTCGACAGCGCAAACCTGCTCTTCAGAGCCAAGTCGTACGACCTGGCACTCGCGCAGTACCGGCGGTCGTCGCAGCTGGCCCCGGCGGAAGTCGCGCCGCTCCTCGGCGTCCTGATGGTGGCCGAAGTCAAGAAGGACTCCAAGCTCGTCGAAAGCACCTTGTCCCGCATACGCGAGCTGGACCCTTCAGCCGTCGATTCCTCGGCCACGACCGGACACGCTGAGATAATCGACCTGCACTCCCGCGTCAGGCCAGCCGCGCCTCCGCCCGGGGAGAAGCCCTGACGTAACCGGACGCGCAGGTCAAAACGCGCCGGCGGTACGGGGATGAGTCGCGACCAGGCTGAGAACGGCTCACTCACGGCGCCCGCCGACGATCACACTATTTGTTGCGAGTACGAGCAACGTCGATCAGAACCCTGCGGAGAGCATCAGTGTGGTCAACATGTTGCCGCCACCGCCAGGATTCATCGGCTCTTGCCCTGCGGCATAAGCACTGCCGGTGAACCTGTTGAAAATCCAGTGCAAGCCGACATTCTGCGCGACCATCCAATTCACGCCGAAGGTGATCGCGTTGTCGGTGCTTTTCGTTACGTCGCGACCGTTGTCAGCGTTGCGATACGCGCCAAGCACTGTCAGGTGGGGATTCTTCATGACGCCTAGCTCGGCCGTCACCGTCGAGGCAGAACGGTCTCTCGCCCTCGAGTTGAACAGGTTCTCGTCTGCGCCCGGGGCGCTCGCGTCGGACTTGCCGTGGGTGACATAGACCCCCAGCGGCAGTCCCCTGACTGCACCCTGAGCCTGAGCGTCAAACGCGAGGGCGCTGGTTGCGAAATTGTCGATCCCTGTTCCAGCCGCATTGGCTGTCCCCGCGGAACCGCTCCACGATTGAATCCCGATGCCCAGGTCCCAATTGCCCACGGTCGGAGTGAACGCCGCGCGCAGGTACTGTGCAGTGGGCGCGCCATTTGCCACCCCTCCGGCGCCGGCGAAGTGGTTGGGTGACCACGTGGTCACGTTGACGAACCACTTTGGGGCGACAAGGACGAAGGCGACGCCCTCGGCCGCCGTTGCGGTGCTGATGTACTGCTGCGCCGAAACCGCATTGCGATTCTCGTTGACGCGGGCGTTGCGCACAGCGCCCGTGTTCAG
>JBKJKB010000311.1:0-6552 GCA_046597675.1 Gemmatimonadaceae bacterium | reverse complement strand
GCCCGGAGTTCCGCGTGAGATCCGCAAGGAGATCTTCGAGGCTGGGTTCTCAACGAAGGAGAAAGGGTGGGGGATCGGACTGTCGCTCGCTCGGAGAATCGTGCGCGACAACCATCGCGGGAAGCTGATCCTCATTCCAGCCGAAAAGGGCGCAACGTTCGACATCATTCTCGGGTAGGCTGGCTCCGAGAATGTTGTAGGGGAATCCAAGTTCGGAGTGCACCAGTGGCGAGATGTCCAGATTGCCAGTATCTACTCCCGACTGGCGTACTCGTTACCGGTGCACTCCGAACTTGGATTCCCTTTCCACATCCCAGGACTCTGCTCTCTTATCTTTGAATGATGTCCTCACTCGCTACCGCTGATGTCCACGCCGGGCTGAACCCCGCCCAGCAGGAAGCGGTCGTGCACTTCGAGGGCCCGATCCTCGTCCTCGCGGGCGCCGGCTCCGGCAAGACCCGCGTGTTGACCGCCCGGGTCGCCAATCTGATCGAGCACCACGGCGTGGATCCCTCCCGCATCCTGACGGTGACGTTTACCAACAAGGCCGCGGGCGAGATGCGCGAGCGCATCGGCCGGCTGCTCGGCGAGGAGCCGCGCGGCATGTGGTCCGGAACGTTTCACTCGATCGGCGCGCGCATGCTGCGGCGTCACGCCAGCTTGGTCGGCCGCACGCCGAACTACACGATCTACGACGAGACCGACACCCTCGGCGTCATCAAGCGCCTCATGGAGCGCCAGCGGATCTCCCCGCGCGACATCGCGCCAAAGGCGATATCCGGCCGGATCTCCGACGCCAAGAATTCGCTGAGCACTGCCGAAGAGCTGGCCGCATCCGCGATGGATCCCATCACGCGCGCCGCCGCGGCCGTGTTCGCGGAGCTCGAGCCGGAGATGCGCTCCGGCAATGCGGTCAGCTTCGATGATCTGCTCGTTCTCCCGGTCCGCATCTTCCGCGATCATCCGCAGATTCGTGACGGGTACTCCGAGCAGTTCCGCTTCGTGCTCGTGGACGAGTACCAGGACACGAATCGCGCGCAGTATCAGTTCATCAGGTCGCTGGCGCACGCGCACTCGAACGTGATGGTGGTCGGCGACGACGATCAATCCATCTACGGCTGGCGGGGCGCCGACATCCGCAACATTCTCGACTTCGAGCGCCACTTTGCCGACGCGCGCGTGGTGCGCCTCGAGGAGAACTACCGCTCGACGCCAAACATTCTCGCCGTCGCGAACGCCGCGATCAGCTTCAACGTCGGCCGCAAGGGGAAGACTCTGCGCGCCACGCTCCCGGGCGGAGAGCAGGTCACGGAGGTCGCGACGCTGGACGAGCGCGACGAGGCCGAGTGGATCGTGGAGGAGATCAAGGCGCGCCAGAGCCGGGACGGCATAGCGCTGAGCGATGCGGCGGTTCTGTATCGCACCAATTCGCAGAGCCGCGCGCTGGAGGATTCCTTCCGCCGGCATGCGATGCCGTACCGCCTCGTCGGCAGCGTCCGATTCTATGACCGGCGCGAGATTCGCGACCTGGTGAGCTACCTCAAGCTCATCGCGAACCCGTGGGACGACGAAGCATTTCGCCGCGCGGTCTCCGTTCCCAAGCGCGGGCTCGGCGAGACGAGCATCGACACGCTCGCGGAAGTCGCCCGCAAGGCGGAGCTGCCGATGCTGGAGGCAGCCGGGCGCGCGGACCTCGTGGACGTGCTCCGCCCCGCGGCGCGGAAGACGCTCGCCGAGTTCGTGGAGATGATCGCGCGGATGCGCGTGATGGCGGCGGAGTCGAGCGTGGACGAGCTGCTCCGCGACCTTATCGACACGATCCAGTACGGCGCGTATCTCCAGGTCGAAGGGCCGGAGTCGGCGCGCGAGAGAGGCGACAACGTCAACGCGCTCATCAACGGCGCGGCCGAGCTCGTGGTCGAGGAGGGCGGGGAGGTAGGGCTCACGCCGCTGGACCACTTTCTCCAGCGCGCCATGCTGATAGCTGGGGTGGACGTGCTCGATTCGTCGGCCGACGCGGTCACTCTCATGACGCTGCACAACGCCAAGGGACTGGAGTTCCCGGTGGTAATCGTCGCCGGTCTGGAGGACGGGCTCTTTCCGCTCGGCCAGTCCATCGACGATCCCTCGATGCTGGAGGAGGAGCGGCGGCTGTTCTACGTCGGCGTGACGCGCGCGGAAAAGAAGCTGTACCTCACGCACGCGGAGACGCGCCGCCGGAATGGAGAGACGATGCCGTCCATGCGCTCGCGCTTCCTCAAGGAGATTCCCGCGGGGATGCTGGAAGAGCGCAAGACGATCAAGCTCCGCTCGCTCGGCCGCCGCTCGATGTACGTCGAGTCTCCGTCGCGCGCCACCTGGGGCGAGCGCGCCGTGCGGAGAAACCACGGCACGCCTGAGTGGCGCAAGCCGGCCCGCGATCCCGATATCGACGAGTCGCAGGACGAGGCGCAGTACGTGCGGGGCGAGCGAATCAAGCACAAGCTCTTCGGTGGTGGGACTATCGCCGAGATCGCGGGCGTGGGACGCGACGTGAAAGCGGTCATCGACTTCGACGACGAGAACGTCGGGCGCAAGACGATCAAGCTCGCGTACACCACGCTCGAGCGGGGACTCGGCTGATGTCGGTCACGCGCGAAGACGTCGTGAAGGTCGCGAAGCTCGCGAACATCGCGATCGATGAGGGCAAGCTCGATGCGCTCGCTCACGAGCTCAACTCGATTCTCGGGCACATGGAGGAGCTCGCAAAAGTAGATACCGGGCGTGTGCTCCCCGCCGAGGAACTTAGCTCCGGCGGCCAGCGGCTTCGCAACGACAATGGGCCTTCGGATGCCCTTGCCAACGCTCCTGCTACGTTCGCTCCCGAGGTACGCGACGGGTTTCTGATCGTGCCGCGCCTGGCAACCCACGAAGGATCGCCCGAGCGCTCGCCATGAGGCCTGTGCCGCGCGCGCCGGCAGCGGCCGCCAAGCTGCTTACGAAGCCGCTCACCGAATGCGTCGCGTGCGTTCGCGAAGGTAGCGCTCTGCCGTCCGATCTCGTGAGCGCGTCCTTCGATCGCGCGGATGATGTAGGCGCCGGCAGGGAATCGCTCAACATCTTCCTTTCCACGGATCGAGAGCGTGCTACAGAAAGCGCGAAAGAGCTCACTGCGCACATGGGCCGCGCCGAGGCGCCGGGGAATCTTGCGGGCGTTCCGGTCGCGGTTAAGGACAACATCGCGACGCTGAACATGCCGACAACGTGCGGCTCACGGATCCTGGAAGGTTACGTCAGCCCCTACGAGGCCACTGTCGTCCGCCGGCTTCGCGCCAACGGCGCGGTAATCATCGGCAAGACGAACATGGACGAGTTCGCGATGGGCTCGTCCACCGAGAACAGCGCGTATGGTCCCACGAGGAATCCGGTGGATATCCGCCGCGTGCCTGGCGGTTCATCCGGGGGCTCGGCCGCCGCGGTCGCTGCCGGAATAGTGCGGCTCGCGCTCGGCTCCGAGACCGGCGGCTCGGTCCGGCAACCGGCGTCGTTCTGCGGCGTCGTGGGCGTGAAGCCGACGTACGGGCGCGTGAGCCGGTACGGTCTCGTCGCATTCGGCTCGTCGCTCGACCAGGTCGGCGTGCTTGGCCGCACCGTCGAAGACGCCGCTATCGGGCTGGAGGTCATCTCGGGATGCGATCAGTTCGACTCCACCAGCGCGGACGTTCCGGTGCCGCGCTACGAGCTGGAGAAGAACGCCGGGCTTGAAGGGCTCGTGATCGGGAGGCCGCGGGAGTATTTTCCCGAAGGTCTCGATTCCCGGATCGCGCAGCTATGCGAGCGGGCACTGGACGCGTATCGCGAGCTCGGCGCGGTAGTGCGCGATGTGTCACTGCCGCACACCGGCTATTCGATTCCCGTGTACTACGTCGTCGCGCCCGCTGAAGCGTCTTCCAACCTCGCGCGCTTTGACGGCGTGAGGTACGGATTGCGCGCAGCGTCGGAGCGCGGGCTCACGGGCATGTACGAGGAGACGAGGGCTCGCGGCTTTGGTCCCGAAGTGACTCGACGAGTTTTGCTTGGTACCTACGTGCTCTCCGCCGGCTATTACGACGCCTACTATAGGAAGGCGCAGTCGGTGCGAGCGTTGATCACGCAGGATTTCAGGGACGTGTTCGCGAGCGGGGTGGACGTGCTCTTCACGCCGACCACGCCGACACCGGCGTTCGAGCTTGGCGCGGTCAAGGATCCGTACGAGATGTATCTGAGCGACATCTTCACCGCGTCGGCGAACCTCGCCGGGGTTCCCGCGATTTCCATCCCGGTTGGAGACGCGGCTGGACTCCCCATTGGCGGGCAGATCATCGCGCCGCATTTCGCGGAGTCGGTCATGTTCCGCGCCGCGTTCGGACTGGAGCGGGCGCTGGCCGGGAAGTTCATCCCCGGAGAGCAGAGCGCTTGAGCGCCGCGACCAGGCCGGACTATGAGATGGTGGTAGGCCTCGAGGTGCACGTCCAGCTCAAGACGCGCACCAAGGCCTTCTGCGCGTGCTCGGCGGACTTCGGCGCCCCGCCGAACACCAATGTGTGTCCGGTGTGCCTGGCGCTGCCCGGCGCGCTTCCCGTGCTCAACCGGCATGCGGTCGAGCTCGCGGTTCGCGCGGCGATCGCGCTGGAGTGCAAGGTCAATACGACGTCGGTGTTCGCGCGCAAGAATTACTTCTATCCCGACCTTCCCAAGGGATACCAGATCTCGCAGTACGATCGTCCGCTCGCCGAGAAGGGCTCGCTGACGATTGGGGAGCTGGACGAGCAAACGCCAGCCCGCGTCGGGATCACGCGCGTGCACATGGAAGAGGATGCGGGCAAGTCCGTGCACGACAGGTACGCCGGTGCGACCGCGATAGACCTGAACCGCGCGGGCGTGCCGCTAATCGAGATCGTGAGCGAGCCCGATATGCGCTCGGCGGCCGAAGCGGGCGCGTACCTGCGCCTGCTCAAGCAGATACTCAGCTACGCCGGCGTGAGCGACGTCAGCATGGAAGAGGGGAGTCTTCGCGTGGATGCAAACGTGAGCGCGCGTATCCGGGGGGCACCGAAGCTCGGCACCAAGACCGAAGTCAAGAACATGAACTCGTTCTCCGCGGTCGAGCGCGCGCTCGACGCCGAGTTCGCGCGGCAGGTTGCGCTGCTCGAGAGTGGAGGAACCGTCACGCAGCAGACGATGCTCTGGGACGGGGCGAAGGGAGAGACGCGGCCGAGCCGCAGCAAGGAAGAGAGCCATGATTATCGCTACTTCCCGGAGCCTGACCTGCCGCCGCTCGTGCTGGACAATGAATGGGTCGCGCGCGTGGGGCGCGAGATTCCCGAGCTGCCCGACGCGCGGCGCAAGCGAATCGCGAAGGAGTTCAACATCTCCGCGGCCGACGCGGAGCTGCTGACCGCGAGCGCCGGGATGAGCGAGTACTTCGAGGGCGTGGCGCGCGCGTCACTCGATCCGAAGGGCGCGCTCAACTGGGTGATGGGCGAGGTGTCTGCCGCCGTCAACGCCGCGGGCGTCCGGATCGACGAGTTCGCCGTCCGTCCCGCCGATCTCGGCGAGCTGCTGCGGATGGTGCGCGACGACGTCGTGAGCCATACTGCGGCCAAGCGCGTCTTCGCCCGAATGGTCGAGACCGGCAAGCCGCCCGCGCAGGTTGCCGCCGAGGAAGGGCTGCAGAAAGTTGGCGATGACTCCGCGCTGGTGGAGTGGATCGACGAAGTGTTGCGCGAGAATCCCGCGGAGGCCGCGCGGTACAAGGGTGGGGAGACCAAGCTGCAGGGGGTGCTCGTGGGGCTCGTCATGAAGAAATCAGGAGGCCGCGCCGATCCCAGGAAGGTGAATCAGCTGCTGCCCGAGCGGGCGCGCGGATGATGCCCGCCGTCATCTCGCCGGTGCTGCGCGTCGCGTTTGCGGCCACCGCCCTCGTGTTCGCCGCCACTGCCGGCGCTGCCGGCGCTGCCGGCGCACAGGACTCGACCGACGAAGCCGCGACCGCGAGGTATTTCGACAGCGTCCGGCCAGATACCCCGCTGCTCATCGCCTTCCTGCGGGAGATGCCCAAGGGCGCGGACCTGCACAGCCATCTGAGCGGTGCCGTGTACGCCGAGAGTTTTCTGCGGTGGGCGGCGGAGGACGGTGCGTGCGTGAGCAGGGTGCAGCTTCGGATTCTCCCGGGACCGTGTGCCAGCGGAGCCGACACCGTCGCAGCCACCGTGGGGATCACGGACGGCGCGCTCTATTCGGCTCTCATCGACGCTCTGTCGATGCGCAACTGGAACGTGGCGCGCATCAACGGCCACGATCAGTTTTTCGCCACGTTCGGACGGATGTTCTCCGCGCGTCCGCGCGTCGGGGACATGCTGGCTGAGGCCGCGAGCCGCGCGGCCGCGGGTAACGTTTCATATCTCGAGTTGATGTTCACGCCGGACGGATCAGCCGCCAGGATGCTGGGTGACCGGGCCGGATGGCTGGGAGACTTCGCCCGGATGCGCGACACGCTGCTCGCGCTCGGGATCGATCGCGTTGTCGCCGGCG
>JBKJKB010000236.1:0-15393 GCA_046597675.1 Gemmatimonadaceae bacterium | reverse complement strand
GCATCGGGCTCGCCTACATGCTCGGCGCGCTCATCGCGTTCCGCACGAACCTCAAGCAGCAGATCGTCACCGCGGGCGCGCTGCTCATCGGCTACCAGGTCGTCATGACGCTGGTGCCGGTCCCCGGTCAATTCGGGCTGCTGGGCGGACTCTACCTCGACACCAAGGACCGCAACCTCGCGGCGTGGGTGGACCGATTCCTGATGGAAGGACACCTCTGGGTCGGCTCGAGAACCTGGGACCCCGAAGGCCTCCTCTCCACGATCCCCGCGATCGGCACGGTCCTGCTCGGCGTCATCGCCGGCAGGTGGATAGCCACGAAGAATCCGCTGCCGGAAAGGATTGCCGCGCTGTTCGCGGTCGGATCGCTCGCGATGGTCGCGGGACTCATGTGGAACTGGTCGTTCCCCATCAACAAAGCGCTGTGGACCAGCTCGTACGTGGTGTTCACCGCGGGGATGGCGTGCGCGACGCTCGCGACTTGCATGTGGATCATCGACCAGCACCGCGTGACCTGGTGGACCAAACCGTTCGTGATCTACGGCGTCAATCCGATCGTCGCGTTCTGGGGATCGGGCGCTATGGCGCGGCTGATCTACTCGGTGATCGAGGTGCCGTGCAGCGGCAAGACGGTCGCGCTGCAGAAGTGCGTGTACGATTCGGGGTACGCGAGCTGGTTGCCGGACAAGCTGGCGTCCCTGGCGTTTGCTTTGACTTTCGTTCTTGTGTGGCTCGGGATTCTGTGGATCCTCTACCGAAAGCGGATATTTCTGAAGGTGTAGCTGATAGCTGCCAGCAGTAAGCGGCCAGCCTGACAGCTAACTGCGGAACTACTAGTCACTAGTCATTCGTCACTAGTCACCAGGACCTCTTCCATGTGGAACGACTTTAAAGCATTCCTCCTGAAGCAGAATGTGATCGCGCTGGGCATCGCAGTCGTCATGGGAGCCGCGCTCGGCAAGGTCGTCACCGCCGTCGTGGACGACTTCATCATGCCAATCGGCGCGGTGTTCGTGCCGGGAGGCAAGTGGCGGACGGCCACATGGAACGTGGGCCCGGTGCAGTTCGGTGTCGGCGACTTTGCGAGCGCACTACTCAACTTTGTCATCATCGGATTCGTCGCCTGGCGCATCGCCAAGATGTTCATCAAGCCCGATCCGGAAGCGCCGGCCACCAAGACGTGCGCGTTCTGCCGGATGAGCATCGACGCCGCGGCCACTCGCTGCGCGCACTGCACCAGCGAGGTGCAGCGGGCGTGAAGCGCCGATTGCTTACGCCCGGTGCTCGGCCTATCGTTTCATTATACCTGCTGTCCTCTACGGCTCCTCGTCCATCTCCTCGCGCTCCCGCAGCCGCACGAGAATCTGCTCGCCGTGCCCGTCCAATAGCCGCACACCAACCTCGTGCGCGCCGGGCGATAGATCGAGCTTGAGCCGGTCACGCTTCCCGATCCTCCCAACGTTCGAGACCGCGGTCGTATCGAGCCTGGTGCTGTGCGCTTTCCATGTCACCGGCTCCCCGTCCACGGTGATCGCGATGACGTAGCGATACTCGCTCCTGATCCCGCCCGACAGAACCAGCCGCGTCTCCACGGAAACCTGCGGCGCCGTGGACGTCCCGTGCGCCACCTTGCCCAGCGGAACGAAAGCCCACCGCTGCGATTTGCTCGCTGGTCCGTTGGTCCGCACCGGCACGAGCGAATCGCCTTCGATAACGATGGTCTCCCAATCCATGCTCGCCGGACCGACGCGCGTGTTGGCCTGCCAGCCGATGATACCCAGCACCACCGCGGCCACGCCGAGCACAAGCCACCTGACGCGATCCCAATAGACGCGAGTCCGCCAGCGCCGCTTGTAGATCGCCGGCCAGACCTCGCGACGCGCGACGTCGAGATCGTATGGGAAATCGATCTCGGCCCACGGTAGCCCCGCGATGTTCACGCCGACGACGTCGTGCTGAGTTACGATTGCGCGCGTCCCCTCGATCACCCACGCGTCCTCGTGACCCTCGCCGATGAGATGGTCCGCGGCCTCGACGATCGCCCGCGAGCCCGCTTCGTCGAATTTCAAAAGGCCGAGGCTCTCGCCCCGCGCAACGGTCGGCGGGAGATCCTTCCCGAGATCCACGATGAGAGATTTCCGCAGCGCGACCTTGGTCTGCTCGCGCCCGCGCGACGACGTGGAATCGTACGCCAGCGCGCTGCCGCTCTCGCGCAGCAGCTTGTCCAGAATTTTAGGATCGAAGAACAGATCCGAGTTCATCAGCACGAACGGACCCTTGATCAGATCCCGCGCGAGCCAGAGCGAATACAGACTGTTGGTCTCAGCGTAACGCTCGTTGACAACGATCTGCGCGCGCTCGCCGATGACTGCTTTCACCTCGTCCGCGCGGTAGCCGGTGACGACGATGCTCGGGCCGACGCCATGATCGGCCAGCATCTCGAGCTGGTGCATGATCAGCGGCCGGCCGCCGATCTCGACGAGACATTTGGGCGTACCGCCGCTGAGAGCGGTGAGCCGGCTGCCGACGCCGGCGGCGAGGATCAATGCCTGCATTCTAGACTCCCGTGGCAGCGGTAGCCACGCGCCCCGCTGTGAGCTCGACCACCATATCCATCCGCGAAAGTATAGTTGGGTCGTGGGTCACCCAGATCACGGTGCGCCCTTCGGTCGCCGCGAAAAGAATCTCGGCCAGATCGCCCACGCCGCGCGTGTCGAGCCCGGATGTCGGCTCGTCCAGCAGCCAGATCCGGCCGTCGCGCAGGATCGCCCGCGCGAGCGCGAGCCGCTGCCGCTCACCGCCGGAAAAAAGACGCCCGCCGCGACGCACCGGCGTGTCGTAGCCGAGTGGCAGGCGCGAGACGAGCTTCGACACCCCGGCCTGGTCTACGGCCGCGGCGACTGCCTCGTCGGTCGCGTCCGGCAAGCCGAGCGTGATGTTGCCGCGCACCGTCAGCCCCGACAGCACGCTGTCCTGGAAGACGACGCTCATCTGCGCGCGCACAGAGTCGGCCGTGAACCCGCGGATGTCGGCGCCGTCTATCAATACGCGGCCGCGGTCCGGCTCCACGAGCCGCAGTATCGCGCGCAGCAGCGTGGACTTTCCTGATCCGTTGGCGCCGACGATCGCGACGCGCATGCCGGGCTGCACGTCGAGACTCACTCCGTTGAGCGCCCACTTCCGCCCCGTTCGCATCCGCACCGGCGCTTTCACGCTGACGTTATCGAGCGTGATCGCGCCCTTGAACGCAGGCGCTGCGACGGCGCCCGGGACGTCGGTCGTCGCTTTCCGGTCCGCGATCCGCGCCAGACGCTCGGCGCACGCGTACGTCCTCCCGAGCCGCGCGGTCTGATACGAGAAGTCGGTGAACGGCGCGCGCAGTCCGAGCGCGTAGGAAAAGAAGAGCACGAGATCGCCCGGCGTGATGCTCCCGCCGATGACCGCGTTAGCGCCGAGCGCCATGGCGCCGGCAACTGCCAGCGCGAGCACGACGTCGACCCAAAGCGTTAGGCCGGCCGCCAGACGTCGGACTTTCTGCTCCTGCTTGAGGCTCTTGCTGTTGCGGTCCTCGAAGCTGACAGCGGTGCCGCTGGAGCCCGCGCCGAAAGTCTGAAGCTCGCGTATCGCCAGCAGTTCGTTGGCGACGAGCGTGGCCAGCCGTCCTTCCTTCTTGCGCTGCTTGCGTGACGCGGACGCGATGCGGCGGCCGCGGCGGCGCATCATGACCAGCGCGATGAGTCCGGCGACGCCCATGACGCCGGCCAGCGAGGGATCTATCCAGAGCAGCACCGCAATCGTCGCTACAAATAGCGCTACCGGCTGCACGATCCTCACGAGCATGCCGTTGACGCCGCGACGCAGCCGCGACGTGTCGTACACAACGCGCGTGAGCAGCTCGCCCACATCGCGCGATTCGTGGAACTCGAGCGGCTGCCTGAGGATGTGGCGGAACAGCGCCGCGCGGAACCGGAACAGTATCCTGTTCCCCGCCCCGTTCAGTGTGAGGATTTGCGCGTACTCCGCGGCCGCGCCGGCGAGCGAGATGGCCACGAACACGAGACTGAGAACCGCCACGCCGGTCGCGGGCGAGTCGTTGAACAGCGGAGCGGCGGGACCCGATACCGGCGAGCCGCTGAGATGATCGAGGATCCATTTGATGGGCCAGGGGCGCAGCACCTGGAGCGCGACCACGGTGAGCGCGAGCGATACGCCGGCCGTCAGCGCGGGCCGCTCGTCGCCGGCGTACGGGCGCAGCAGCCGCGCGATCTCCTTGAAGCCGACTCCCGCGCGGATGGCCACTACGCTCGGATTTCCTCCAGCCGCCGCATGATCCACGAGACGGCAGCGTCGGTCGCGCGCCCGGGGTTGTAGAACAGGTCGCGCGCCATCGCCCTGCGGATTGCGCCGTCGCGGCGCGGGTGCGCCAGCGCCGATGCCACCGCTTCGACCGCTTCGTCCGGCCACTGCACCGTAGCGCCGCCCTTTCTCCCCCACGTCTCGAGGTCGAGCGCGACGCCTTTTCTACGCATGTTGGCGAGAAGCTGCGGCACATCGAGGAAAACCATCGGCCGGTCGAGCAGCGCGTACTCGTTCGACACCGACGATGCGTCCGTAATGAGGAGATCGGCGAGGTACATGTACGGCACGACGTCGAAGTCCTTGACGAGCCGCGTATGATCGTCGAGCAACGGCTTGAGACGCGCGGGCCAATCGACGCCGCAGTCGCGCGGGTGATCGTGCAGCTTGATGAGGATGTCGTACTTGCCGGTTTTTTTGAGGCGTTGAAGCACTGCCTCGCCGGTGTGCTCGAGCGAGTTCCCCACCTGGCCGGTCGGCGCGTACAGGATGATCGGCCGCCGGCCGGTGAACCGTACCCGGCGCAGCAGCGCGCGCCGGTCGAGCGAGCCATCCACAAGACGGTCCAGCTTGGGAAACCCGATCGGCACCAGACGCGGATCCGTCTCACGCAGCATCTGCTGGCCGGTGAACAGCCGCTTCATGTACGGCCCTACTATAAAGAGGTGGTCGTACACGAGCACATCGCGGCGGACGGCCATGTTGCGGAACGAGACGCCGTGAAAGAGCTGGACGCGCTCCTCGTCGTTCCGCGGAAAGTAGCCGGACACGTGCGCGCAGAAAACCATGTCGAAGTCGCGTGAGCGCATCTGGTTGAGCCCGATCACGCGTGACCGCGGCACCCTGAATGGCGCGTACATCTGAGCCGCCGTGAGAGCGACCCCTCCCTCCGCGGCCTCGCGGCCGCCGGAGAGAAACACGTCTATGTCACGCGAGCGTCGCAGCCGCTCGTAGATCGACTGGAAGCAGACGAAGTGGACCGGAGCATACCCGGCAAATACGATCCGCGCTTTCGCCTTCGCCAACCTCAGAACTCCAGCCGCAGGCCCGCGAAGCCGCGAAGCCGCGTGTAATCGGCCGCCTCGTCGGTCTGGTCGGGATCGAATAGCCGGTTCGTCGTCTGGCGCGAATAGCGGGCGCCCGTCGTGAATCGGAGCCCACGGACGATGCGCTTCGCGAGCTCGCCGCGCAGCTCGTGCCGCGTATCTCGGCGATCGCGGTGACCCAGATCGAGCGGCTGCGCCGAGGAATAATCGCGGAAGCGGAAACCGTATCCGACGCGCAAATCCGTTCCCCGCGCGATATCGAAGTGTACGCCCGCGCTCAGCTCGTGCTCGCGCCGCGAGCGGTCCACCAGTTGCACCGTGCGCACCTCCAGATCGGTCGCGGTTCCGTTGGCGTTGAGATCGCGGCCCGCGTCGGCCTCGTTGAGTATCAGGACTTCCTGGCCTGCATCGGCGGACAGGATCTCGAGGTCGTACTGGAGAGTGAAATCCGCGCGCCGCCCGGGCGCGAGACCGAGCGTGGTGCGGAACTTTGGCCCGCTCACGTCGCGGCTCGCGAACGGCGCGTCGTACGAGCGCGCGTAGTATCCGGCGCCCACATCGAGATCCATTCCGAGCGGTGATCGTTTGGTGGACTTGCGCAGCCGTAAGCGGTGCGCGAGCTCGATGTCCATCGCCGAATAATCGGCCGGCGCGTACCGGCGCTCAGCCGGGGCGATCATGCGGTCGCCGTTCGCGTCGATGGCATCCACCAGGTAGTTCTTGGGGAAGTAGGACGGAGTGTACGACGCTTCGAGCCGCGTCCGCATCCCGCGGGCGAGCGCCTGCGCCAGCGCGACCGACGCGGTCAGGTGGCTCCGATCGCTGTTCTTCGTGTAGTAGTCGTACCGGAGCGCGGGCGAGAGCGTAAAATCGCGACCGCCGAGGCCGCGGGTCGTTATCCCGACTCCGCCGCGGAACTGCACGATGATGTCGTCGGCGCTCTCCATTCCCGCGAACCGGCCGCTGGCGACGTCGGCCGCCGTGGGATCGTTCGCGGCCCGCCTACGGCTCGGCGAGAGCAGGAAGATGTTGTTGTCGTACTCGCCTTCGACCGCCAGCCAGGGTTCCACTTTCAGCGCGCCATTTTTGTCGGCTCGCTCGGCGGGTCTCGTTGCGGGCGCGGGCTGCTGTGACGCTAGTCCAGCGGGACCGACGAGGGCGATCAGCAGCGCGGCCAGGGTCGACTTACGCAGTGTGTGCATGGTGAAGTTGTGGGTTGTGGAAGTGTGGGTGGAAGCTATAGTCTGCAAAGCGCCAGCCAAGTACGGGGCTCGATAAGAGTTGCACGCCTGTACTCGTATGTTCCATTGACGACTTTCGGTTCGGAGGCGTCACGCGCTCCTCAACCCGCCCTGACCGTCGCGCGGAGAACGATCTCGTCGTCCGCGCGTATTACATGACGGCAAGGAGGTTGCAATGCACCGGCCCACGCATTCCATCTGATACTACGGCTTCCCGCTACAGTGAATTCAATAAAGTCATCAATTAGTGGCGCCCGCGCACGATTCGCGATCTTTGCGGCAATCGCTCTCGCGACCTCCCCCGGGCTCGGCTCGCTGGAGCTCCGCGCGTCGCCTTCGACGGCGGAAGCCAGCGCCGCCTCCGCGCGCGGCCGCGAGCCCAGCGAGTTCCAGGCCCGCCGGCAGACGGCGGCCCAGCGGCGAGCCGCACAAAGACGCGCAGCGCAAAGACGGGCCGCGCAGCGACGCCGGCGGTCTCCGCCCCCCCCTCCGCCACCCAAAGCCACGAGCCCGCGCAGCGCGCCCGCGTTGCGCGCGGACCTCGGCACAATCATGACTTCGCGGACGCGCTCGGGCATGTGGAGCGCAAGCGTGGTCTCGCTCACTCGCGGCGACACGCTGTTCACCGCCAACGCGGCGGCACCGGTCCTCCCGGCGTCCACGATGAAGTTGCTCACGGCGGCGGTCGCGCTCGATCGGCTCGGGCCCAACTACCGCTTTTCGACCGACGTTCTCCGCGACGGCGGCGTGGACGCGAACGGCACGCTCAATGGCAACATCTACATTCGCGGTGACGGCGATCCCGCGTTCTCCCGGCGATTCCATCCCGGCAAGTACTCGGAGCCGGTGGACAAGCTCGCGCGCGCGGTCGCGGCGGCGGGGATCAAGCGCGTCACCGGCGCGGTGATCGGCGACGCGACGGCGTTCGACAACGTGCTCTACCCCGAAGGATGGCTCGACCGCTATAAGGGATCGTCCTACGCGGCGCGCGTGTCCGCGCTGTCGCTCGCCGAGAACGTGCTGTGGGTGACGGTGGCGCCAGGACGACCAGGAACGGCCGCGCGTGTCACACTCGAGCCGGCCACCACCACGATCGGGATTCGGGGGAGCGTGCGATCGGTCGCAGGCGGCGGGGCCGGGGTGCGCGCGAGCTACACGTCCGACGGCAACATCCAGGTCAGCGGCAGGATCGGAGTACGCTCGCCGGTCCGCCGGTTCGGACTCGTGGTGAATAATCCGCCCGCGTTCACGACCGGCGCGTTCCACGCGGCCCTGCGGAACGCGGGCGTGCAGGTGGACGGCGGCGCGAAGTTGGGAAAGACGCCCGGCAACTCCACGAGGGTCACTTCATTACTGTCGCCGCCGCTCGAGCAGCTCGTGGCGATCATGAATCGCGAGAGCATCAATCTGTTCGCCGAGCTGCTGCTGCGGAACGCGGTCCGCGGGCCCGGGCGCGAAGGACAGGGCTCCGCGCCAGCAGCCGAGTCGTTGCTGCGCGGATTCTTCCGGGAGAAGATGGGGACAGATCCTGCTACGCTGGCCGTTGCGGACGGGAGCGGATTGTCGACGCTGGACCGCGTTTCAGGTAATCAGATGGCCGAGCTGCTCGGTTTCGCGCACGCGGCACCGTGGGGACCGGCGTTCCATGCGTCGCTGCCGGTCGCCGGGCAATCGGAGCTGCTCCGCAGGCGGATGCGGCAGGGCGCCGCCGAGGGGAATCTGCACGCCAAGACGGGAACGACGAACAACGTGTTGGCGCTCGCTGGTTACGTCACGTCGGAGAACGGGGAGGTAGTTGCGTTCTCGTTCATTTACAACGGGGCGGACAGGTGGAACGCGCGCGCGTCCATCGATGCGATGGGGGAGACAATCGCCCGCTTTGTGCGTTAGGCGTTTGGAGTTGAGGGGAGCGGTACGCCGTGCCTAGCTGTCGGACACATCGATCGCGATCCCCCGCTTCGCCAGCTCGCTGATGTACGCATCACCCGGAACCGCTTCGTCCGGAGTGTGAACTCCGGGGGCAATCTCACCCCGCGCCTGCATCTGCCCGGTGATCGACAGCGAATAACCCGTCGTCCGCATCATCGCGCTGATCCCGAGCGCCGCATCATACCGATCGACCATCTCGTACGCGCGACGCGCGGGCTTGCCGCCCTTCTGCCCTTCCACGACGATTCGCAGCGCGACGAGATCGTGCGCGCCGGGTTTGGTGAGCTTCGGTGACATCGCGGCCACCGCGACGTCGCGCGGGGCGACGCGCACTCCCTTCACGTCGATCGGCTCGGGATCGAGCAGCCCGATGTCGCGGATCGTCTCCATTATCTCGGCGTGCCCCGGATAGCGGAGCGTCTTGTACTCCATGTTGGGGATTTTGCCCTCGTAGCGGAACGCCATCGTCGACAGCCCGCCCGCGGTGTGGAACGCTTCGAGCCGGCCGACCGGCGCGGGAAAATCCACGGGCTCGCGCTCCGACAGTGCCTTCACCTGCATCCGCTTGCCGTCGCGGATGATCCACGACAGGCTCGTGTAATAGTCGAGCGTTCCCTCGAGCGAGTACACCACCATGTAGTTGAGCGGCGGCTCGGGTTTCTCTGGCAGCCCGCCAACGTAGATGCTCACCTTGTCGACGCGGTCGAGCTGCCTGATACCGTGCTCGGCGAGGATGTTGACCATCCCGGGCGCGAGCCCGCAGTCGGGGATGACGCTGACGTTGTGCCGCTTCGCCTGCGGGTCGAGCTCCTTCTGCTGGAAGACGATCGGCGTGTTGCCGCCGAGGTCGCAGAAGTGCGTGTTGCATTCTATGGCGTGCTTCGCGAGCTCGAAGTTGAAGTAGTACGGGATCGCGCTCATCACGGCGTCGCACTCGGTCATCAGCGCGCGTACCGCTTCGGTGTTGCGCACGTCGAGCGGGGTCGGAATCAGCCGTTTCCCGGAGTAGGGGCCCAGGAAATCGCGCACGTGCCCAATGCTGATATCGGCGAGCCGGACCTGCTCGACATCGGGATTCTGCAGCAGGTCGTAGGCGCAAGCCGAGCCTTGCAGTCCGGCACCGAGAACCAGCAAACGCATGGCCGTTACTCCGACGTGTGTGTGGTGGAGAGGGGAAGATAGTCCCCTACCACTTTTGATAGGGAGAATGTTACTAGTGACTAGTGACTAGTGACTAGTCACCGTCTCAGTGGCGCGCATCCTGCCATCACACGTTTCCATGACCGACGATGACTGGCGCAAGCATCTCCTGGAGTCCGACGCGCAGCTCGAGGAGCTCCTCCGATCCTCAAAGCGAATTGCGGTTCTCGGCATCAAGGTCGAGCCGCAGAAGCCGGCGCGGTACGTGCCCGCGTACGCGATGTCGGCGGGATATGAGATCATTCCGGTGCCGGTGTACTATCCGGAAGTCACGGAGATACTCGGCGAGCAGGTGTACCGTAAGATCGCGGACGTCCCGGGCGAGGTGGACATCGTCAACGTATTTCGCCGGCCGGCGGATATTCCGCCTCACGTGGACGACATCATCGCCAAGAAGCCGCGAGCGGTGTGGTTTCAGATGGGGATCACAAACGACGAGGCCGCGGAGAAGCTGGCACGCGCGGGGATCGATGTCGTGCAGGACCGGTGCCTCATGGTCGAGCTGCGCCGGATTGGAAAGTAGAGCGCGGAGCTGAAGGAGAGCGGTTAGCGCACCGCTCCCCTCAACCCGAAACGCCGGGCGCTTACAGGAGCGCGAGCACTCCGAGCACGAGCGTCACGCCACCGATGATCCCGCGGAACGGCGTCAACGCATTCGACGCCGAGCCCAGCTCGTCGCCGATATTCGGCACCGTGGTCAACGCGCGCGTGCCGAGCATGAGCCCGCCCATGATGAGCGCGATCCCGAGCAGGCTGAAGAAGTGGAGCACGCCCGCGATGAGCGCGACGATTCCGATGACGGTCTCGTACGGCTTGAGCGCCGCGATCACTCCGCTGAACCCGCGCATGCTGACGAACGTGTCGGCCAGGAGAAGCAGGCCGGCGAGGATGGCGATGAGAGCGTAGATCATGGGGAGCCGGGGTGACTGGTGACTAGTGACTAGTGAACTGCCCTACAATCATGGCACGGGAATCCCTACGCAGAAAGGCTCCCCCGGTTTCTATGCCCTGCCGTTCCGCCATCACTAGCGACTCTAGTCACTAGTCACCACCGTCACCTTGTGACGGTGTACACCACCAGCTCCACCGGATGGTCATACTGTCCCGTCTTCTGCCTGGGCGCGAGGGCAAGAATGAACCGGCCAGTCGCCGTCGCCGCCAGGGCGATGCCGGGGCCGATGGTGATCGGTGGCGTGGTTGCAGTCGAGGCGACCGGGCGCATGCTGATGATCCCGCGCGCGCTCTCGATGAGCATCTCGCTCGCGCCTTCGCCGACTTTGATGTTGGGCGCCGCTGTCATGTCGACCGGAATCGAGATGTCGATCGTCGGCCCGTTCTTCCAATCGGGCGTCACGAGCTTCGCGCCCGCGGGCAGCGAGCCGTGCAGCGCGCCGCTCTTCGGATCGAGCGCCGCCCAACCGGGCGAAGGCTCGTTGTCCTGCACGCGCTGCGGCGTCGAGCCGACGGCAACGATCGCCCCGTCGCTCGTCCATCGCACGCGCCACCCCGGCCCGACAGTGAACATGCGCGGCCGCGCGCTGTCGGCCGCACCCGCGGCGCGCGGATCACTCGGCACGTTGATGATCGCTGGTCGCGACACCGCCCGCGCGTACGACATCCCGCTGCTGGGGAACGACGCCGCACGCAAAGTGGCGGTATCCACTCCCGTCTGCCTGCTGAGATTCACCCACATCTCGTCAGGGATCAGCGGCGACTCGCCATGCATCAGGTTGTACGCGCGGCCATACGCGATCGCCGTCCAGTCGGGCGAGGGAGAAACGTCCCACACGCTGTCCACCTGGACCTGGAACCCATTCCCTTCCAACCCGACGAAAAATCCATTGGGAACCGGTTCGGCTTCAACCCCTGCAGGATCCACGACCGCGATGATGTTCTTCCTGTCCGCCGACAACGCCCACCTGGTAACCGACGCCATCCCGTACGTCCCCCGATTCACGGGCGTGACCATGACGACCGGTTTCACGGCGGACGCAGTGTCGGTCGTGGCGCCATCGTCTTTGGCGACGCAAGCGGCGAGTGCAGTAAGAAAGAGAAGCGCAATGGTGCCTGCGCGCGCCATGCGGTTAGTGACTGTCATGATCAGGGCCGTTAAGGATGCTTGGAATATTACCGGAGTCGGCGGCTCGCACCCTATACGCAGACTCTATTACGGCCCTGGTCCTTGGCCCGGTACACCGCTTCATCGGCCTTGGCGAACAAAGTCTCTACCGTGTCGACTCCAGGACTGGGGAACGTCGCCACGCCGATACTCGTCGTGAGCTTGGCCCCGCCCCTGTCCGTCCCGAGAAAGCTGTGGCGCTCGATCCGCTCGCGCACGCGGTCGGCGAACGCCAGGGCGCCCGCCGAGGCCGTCTCGGGCAGAACCACCACGAACTCCTCGCCCCCGTACCGCGCCACGAAATCCACCGTGCGCGTCGAGCGCTGCAGCAGCGCCGCGACCTCGTGCAGTACCTCGTCGCCCGCGAGGTGCCCGTACGTGTCGTTTATGAACTTGAAGTAATCGAGATCCACCATCAGCAGCGACAGCGACGTATCGTACCGTCGCACGCGATCCATCTCCGCCACGAGCCGCACGGTCAGCGCGCGCCGGTTGAGCAGCTGCGTCAGCGAATCCGTGTGCGCCAGAACCTCGAGCCGCACGTTGTCCGCGCGGGTCAGCTCCACCGCGTGCGCGCGCCTGATCGCCGCCAGAGCACTGCCCACGACGGTGCTGGCGAACTCCACGTCGCCCTCGTCGAACTCTGGTCTGGTCTGGTCGCGGCGCAGCAGGAACACCCCCGACGTGGCGTCGTCCAGATAGAACGGGAGCGCGATCACCGACTTCACCGAGACCATCACGCCCTCCTGCTCCCACCGCTTGCGCAGCTCGGTGTACCACAGGCTGACGTGAATGTCCTTGATCAGCACCGGACGCTGGTCGAGCAGCGCGGCCGCGATCTCGGGATATCGATCGACCTTGATCTGGAGGTTCTGCAGCGACGGCGCCTCGAACGCGGTGGCGACCGTGCCCATCACGTCGCCCGGCTTGGCCAGCACCACCGACGCCTGCGACAGATCCAGCGCGCGGGCGAGCCGGCGGGTGAGCATGTGGAATATCTCGTCGCTCGAGAGATTCCCCATGACTTCGTGGAGAATGTCCACGAGATGTCCCCTGTTCTCCGCTTCCTCGCGAACCCGGTGAAGCTCCGTCTCCATTTTCTGGAGAGCTGCGCGCAGCACCTCGATCGTCTCATCGTGGTGTTGCTTCGCGCGGATCTCCGGAGAGGTGCTCACCGTCTGGGTCACTCGGTCTCTGAGCCGGCCTCTACGGTCTCGTCGGCTTCGTCCCCGCCGGCATCATCGGTGCCATCATCGACTCCTTCCTCCTCGGGCACGACGCGCGCGACCGCGGTCACGACGTCACCCTCGTCGAGATTCACGAGCCGTACGCCCTGCGCGATCCGGCCGGTGGTGCGTATCTGCGAGACCGGAGTGCGGATGATGACTCCGCCCTTCGTGATGATCATGATCTCGTCTTCCGGCAGAACCTCCATGATGCCCACCACGTCTCCCGTCTTCTCGGTCCTGTGAACCGTGATGATGCCCTTCCCGCCGCGGTTCTGGACTCTATAGTCGTCGATGTTGGAGCATTTGCCTAGCCCTTTCTCTGTAACGACGAGGAGGGTGGCCTCCCGCTTGATGACGACCATGCCCACAACGTGGTCATCCTCGCGCAGCTCGACGCCTTTGACGCCCGTGGTGTCGCGCCCCATCTGCCTGACCTGCTGCTCGTGGAACCGGATCGACAGCCCGTGCTGCGTAGCGAGCACGATGTCGTTGGTCCCGCTCGTCACCTGCACGTCGATCAGCTCGTCGCCCGCGTCGATCTTGATCGCCTTGATTCCGTTCGCGCGCGGATTGGCGTACTGCGACAGCGCCGTCTTCTTCACCGTTCCGTCGCGCGTGCAGAACAGCAGAAACTCCGTGTCGCTGAACGCGCGCACCGGCACGATCGATTTGATCTGGGTCTCGGGCGAGACGTTGATCAGGTTGACGATCGGCTTGCCGCGCGCGGCGCGTCCAGCCTGCGGCAGCTCGTGCACCTTGAGCCAGAAACAGCGGCCGTCGTCGGTGAAGCAGAGGATGTAGTCGTGCGTCGAGCCGATGAACAGCCGCTCGATGAAGTCCTCTTCCTTGAGACCCTGGCCGCTGAGCCCGCGCCCGCCGCGCCGCTGCTTGCGGTACGTGGAGACGCTGGTGCGCTTGATGTAGCCCGAGTGCGAGATCGTGATCACCATGTCCTCTTCGGCGATCAGATCCTCGATCGTGAACTCGCCCTCGTCGCTCGTGATCTCCGATCTCCGCTCGTCACCGAACATCTCCGCGGCCTTCTCCAGCTCCTCGCGCACGATCCGCATCCGGCGCGGCTTGGACGAGAGGATGTCGCGCAGGTCCTTGATCGTGGCGAGTACTTCCTTGAGCTCGGCTTGGAGCTTCTCGATCTCGAGGCCCGTGAGCTTGGCGAGCCGCATATTGAGGATCGCTTCCGCCTGCCGCTCGCTGAGCTTGAACTTCTTCTGGAGCTGGGCGCTCGCCGTCGCGGTGTCGTCAGCCGCGCGGATGAGCTTGATGACCGCGTCGATGTTGTCGACCGCGATCTTGAGCCCCTCGAGGATGTGCTCGCGCTCTACGGCCTTGTCGAGATCGAACTGCGTCCGGCGCACGACCACCGTGTGACGGTGCGCGATGTAATGGAGCAGCACGTCGCGCAGCGGCATGATCTTCGGCACGAGCTGGCCCGTTCCCGGGTCGGGGACGAGCGCGAGCATGATGACGCCGAACGTGGACTGCATCGCCGTGTGCTTGTACAGCTGGTTGAGCACGACCCGCGGGATGGCATCGCGCTTGAGCTCGATGACGATCCGCATCCCTTCCTTGTCGGACTCGTCGCGCAGCGCCGAGATCCCCTCGAGCTTGGCTTCCTTGACCAGATCCACCATGTCGATGATGAGCTTGGCCTTGTTCACCTGGTACGGCAGCTCGTTGACGACGATCTGGGACTTATTTGAAGATTCCTTCTCCTCGATGACCGCCCGCGCGCGCATCACGATCCGGCCGCGACCCGTCTCCTGGTAGTCGCGGATCCCTGCGCGGCCGTAGATGTAGCCGCCGGTGGGGAAATCGGGACCCTTGATGAACTTGCGGAGATCGCCCGGCGAGACGTCCGGGTTGTCGATCATGTGGATGATCGCCGCGACGGTCTCGCGCAGATTGTGCGGCGGGATGTTCGTCGCCATGCCGACTGCGATGCCCGATGACCCGTTGACGACGAGATTCGGAATGCCGGCCGGCATGACGCTCGGCTCCGTGAGCCGGTCGTCGAAGTTGGGGATGTAGTCGACGGTATTCTTGTCGATGTCCGAGAGCAGCTCCATCGCGATGGGCGTGAGCTTGGACTCGGTGTATCGGTACGCCGCAGCCGGATCACCTTCGACGGAGCCGAAGTTGCCCTGGCCGTCCACGAGCGGATAGCGCAGCGAGAATGTCTGGACCATGCGGACGAGTGCGTCGTATACGCTCTGGTCACCATGCGGGTGATACTTGCCGAGCACGTCGCCAAC
>JBKJKB010000300.1:0-14390 GCA_046597675.1 Gemmatimonadaceae bacterium | reverse complement strand
ACTGGTCACTGGTCACTGGTCACTGGTCACTGGTCACTGGTCACTGGTCACTGGTCACTGGTCACTGGTCACTGGTCACTAGTCACTAGTCACTAGTCACTAGTCACTAGTCCCCGCTAGTCGGGCATCCTCAGCTCTTCCGGAACCAGCGACTTGTGAATCGCGATAGCCGCTACCGCTCCGGCGGCAGCGGCTGAGATGGCCAGCTGCGGCCCGGGTGTAATGTCGCCCGCGGCGTAGACGTTATCGACGGAAGTCCGCTGTCCGTCGTCCACCACGATCAGCCCCGCTTCGTCCCGCTTGCATTTGAGCTGCGCGCCGAGATCGTCGGCGGGGTGCTGGCCGAGCGAGAAAAAGATCCGCTCGCAGTCCAGCTGCATGCCACCTTCGAGGTGAATGCAGCTCACGTCACTGTCCCGCGAGGCGACACTCTGCACTCGCTCACACAGCACGGGAATGTTCAACGCCTGCAGCCGCTCCAACATCTCCTCGCTGAGATCCTGCGCGCCGCAATTAGTGCAGATGATGATCTCGTCGGTCCAGTTCGCGAGCGCGAGCGCCATGCCGACAGCCCGCCTGCCCGTGCCGATCACCACGGTCTTCTTACCCTTGGCTTCGTAGCCGTCACAGTCGGGGCACACGTGCGCACTCTCACCGTACGCCGCGGCCAGGCCGGGAATCTCGGGCCACGCGTCATGGACTCCTATTGCCAGGAGCAATCGCTTGGCCGACAATGCGCGACCGTCGGCCAGGTCGAGCGCGATCACCGCGGCGCCATTCTGTTTGACGGTGCGCACTTCCTGATCGATCAGCTGCACTCCGTACCGGCGACACTCGTCCCGGCCGGCTGCGCGCAGATCGGGCGGCTTGATTTTCGGCAACCCGAGAAAGCCGTTGACGCCGCGCGTTTCCCAATTTCTCGGGTCGCCCGAGTCGACCAGCACGACCGATCTCTGATACCGGGCCAGCCAGATCGCCGCGCTGAGTCCGGCGGGTCCGCCTCCGACGATCGCGACGTCGTAGTTGCCATCGGCATCGAGGCGGCTCGTGGGGGTAGTCATGCGTGTGTCCTGTGCAAGTTGCTGCCTCGCGCCATCGTTCCGCGGTTGAATCGGGTCAGGGCTGCTCCGTCTGCAGCGCGAACCTCCGCCTCATTCTCTCGATGTCTCTCTTCGACAGCTCCGCGCGACTCACGTAATAGGACATGATGCTGTCGGGCTCGTTCGTGTGACTGAAGCCAAGGAGGTGCCCGATCTCGTGCATGATCACCGCACGCACGATCGGCGCGTCCACGCCGGGATGGGCGGCGAGAGCGACTTCCATGTCCACGCGTCCGAGCCTGCCGTCCGCGGTCCACCACGTCGAGCGTCCTGTGACCGGGTCGCTGAACCGGTTCCGCCAGAATATCCGGATCATCGCGTGCGTCGAGTCCGTCGTGAAGTCGAAGATGACGGGGACGCCCGCATCGGACCAAATGCCGAACGCTGCCCGCGCCTCTGCGACGAAAGCGTGGTCGAATGCCCAATGCCTCGATGCAGGCTCGACCCAGACGCTCAAATACTCCGGCACCTTGCCGAAGCCTGAGCTTCTGTTCGCGATGATCTCGACGCGCTGGCAGCAGACTGTCGGCGTCGCCCCTGCCTGCTGTTGTGCCGGGAGCCCGGAAGGGAATCCCGCGAGTACGATCGCGAGGAGGACGCCTTTGTTCACAATATGGACGCTAACGGAAGCTGGATCGGTCGGCCAGTCGCGCCACGTCGGCGGGCGTGTCCAGATCGAGCAATGCACTGTCGAGCGGAACGATCGTTACTTCGTGCAGCCGGCTTCGCAGCCACGGGCCGGCGCCGGTATCGCCACTTAGACTCAGCAGGGCGGGGACATGTTCCCGGCCGAACAGGGCTGGCACTCCCGGCACGCCCTTGTATCCGGAAGCGACGATGCGCGCGCCGCCGCGAAACGCCGCAATCAGCCGTCGCATCATCCCGGCATCCACCAGCGGCTGATCGGCTAATGTCACCAGCACGCCATCGCAGACGGCGTCTTTCATGGCGGCGCTCAGGCCGGTCGCCAGCGATGACGCCAATCCTTTTTCCCACTCGGCGTTGACGACTACCGTGATCCCGTCAGTCCGCGCAAGCGCCGGCTGAATGTCGGCCGCGTACGCGCCGAGCACGACGATCACGGGATCGGCGCCGACTTCAATTGCGGATCTCGCCGCGCGCGCGACGAGCGGCTCACCGTCGTAGAGAATCAGCTGCTTCGGCTGCCCCATCCGCGCGGAGCCACCTGCCGCCAGCACGACCGCCGCGATGCGGGGAGCGCCCGTCGTCGTCAGCTTCCGTCCGTGGGCCCGGCGCGCCGCTCGGGGCGGGCCATCGGCGGCAGGTCGAGACGCCCCCACGAATCCGGCGCGGCCGGCTCGGCCTCCGAAGCGCTCACGTTGGCCCCGTCCACATGAGCGAAAATAAAATTCTCGGAGGGCACAGGCAATCCGGCCATGCGCCGCCGCGATTCATTCACAATGGCCGAACCGGCTCATGCGGCGACGCATGGCGATCCCGCAGATGCCCGGCCGCGCGGCCGTTCATGACGGACGATACCTCGGCCACAATCGCGAGCGCGATCGCTTCCGGGCCGTCGCCGCCGAGGTCGAGGCCGACCGGACCGAACAGCGCGTCGCCGCCTGAGGGTACGTCCTCACCGCGCGCAGCCAGCTCGGCTAGCACCCGCTCGGTGCGCGCGCGCGGGCCGAGCACGCCGACATACGCGACGCCCGCCGTGAGCAGGGCGCTCACGTAATCCGTGTCACGGGCGAAGTGGTGGGACATGACGACGGCGGCGGTCCGGGGCAACAGCGTGACCGCGCCGGCGAGAGCCCCTGCTTCGGTGCACTCGATGACGCGCGCGCCCGGAAACCGCGCGGCATGCGGTTCAGTTATCGGCCGATGATCTATCAACGAGACGTCCCACCCGAGGCCGCGCGCGAGACGACAGAGCGGGACCGCATCCGGCCCGCTCCCGCAGATGACGAGCCGGACAGCCGGAGTCACGACCTCGGACGCGAATTGGGTTGAGCCAAGCTGGTGAACGAATCCCCGTCTGCCGGCTGCGAGCGCGTCGCCAACGTGCGCCCGCGCGGCCGAAAGGGCATCGCCGTCGCCCCAATCTCCGACGCTCCTTATTCCGTCGGTCGCGAACAACGCCTGCGTCCCCACCGCCGGATCTCCGTTCGAGGGCCCGGCGTGCGTCACCGTCGCGATCACCAACGGCTCGTCCGCGGATAAGGCGGTGGCGAGCAGTTCCGCGGACGCGGTTGCCCGCTCCGGTGAGAGTGGCTGCAACAGAACGTCGATCAGGCCATTGCAGCCGAGCCCTAGTCCCCACACGGCATCGTCATCGGCGCGGGTGTCGTACGTGACCACGCGCGCGCGGCCCGTCGCGTGCACTTCGATCGCGTGCGCGCAGAGATCGGACTCGAGGCAACCTCCGCTCACCAGCCCGACTGTGGTTCCGTCCACGCGGACCACCATGCGCGTACCGACGCCGCCGTAGCTGGAGCCGACGACCCGGACCACCGTAGCGAGCACGACCGCCTCTCCCGCCGCGGCCGCGTGCCTGAGCGATTCTACGATCGCGATGTGGCTGCTCATGGATCTGAATGTGACTGGCGGCTGGGATTTCGTCCAGCGGCGGGGGCGCGCTTGTCGGGTAGCGTCGCTGTCGGCATCTTCCCGTTCAGACCGGGCGCTACAAGGAGCGCCGGATCACAGGGAACCAGCTACCGAGGCAGCCGACCGAAATGGCAGCAGTGGGTAACAGCGTCGCCAGAAAGGACGGGATCGGCAAGGCCACGGGCGGCGCGAAATACGCCGATGACATCACGTTCCCGGGAATGTTGTTCGGCCGCACGATTCGCTCGACGATCCCGCGCGGTCGAATCCGCTCGGTCAAGCTCGAGTTCGACACGACCGGCTTCACCATTGTGGATTACCGCGATGTCCCCGGGAAGAACGCGGTGGACCTCATGTCCCAGGATCAGCCCTTTCTCGCCGAGAGTGAAGTTCGCCACATGGCGGAGCCGATCCTGCTCCTGGCGCATGAAGAGAAGGAGAAGCTCAACGCGGCTCAGGTAGTGATCGAATACGAGGAAGAAGCACCGCTATTCGATCCGGAGCAGTCGGACCAGCTGTTCAAAACGATCGACATCATAAAGGGAGACGTCGGAGCTGCGCTCGCAAAGGCGGACGTGATCGTCGAGGGGACGTACCGCACCGGGCACCAGGAGCACATTTACATCGAGCCCAACGGGATGATCGCCGTGCCCGAGGATGGCGGCGTCGCGATCTACGGCTCGATGCAGTGTCCATTCTACGTACTCAAGGCGCTCCGCTGCCTGCTCGGCTCCGCGACTCCCAACGTCCGCGTGATTCAGACCGAGACAGGCGGAGGATTCGGCGGCAAGGAGGAGTACCCGTCGATGATCGCTGGCCACGCGGTACTGCTGGCACTCAAGTCGGGCAGGCCGGTGAAGATCATCTATGATCGTGTGGAAGACATGGTCGCCACCACCAAGCGGCATCCCGCGATCGTGCGCCACCGAACAGGGCTGACGCGCGACGGCCGGCTCGTCGCGATGGACATAGATGTTCTGCTGGATGGCGGTGCGTACGTCACGCTGAGTCCCACGGTGCTTTCGCGTGGCTGCATTCACGCGGCAGGTCCATACCGGTGCGACAACACCCGCATTCAGGGGCGCGCGGTGTTCACCAACACTCCGCCCAACGGCGCCTTCCGTGGCTTCGGCGCGCCGCAGACGGAGTTCGCCGTAGAAGTTCACATGGATCGGATCGCGGAGCAGCTCGGCATGGATCCCGTAGAGCTGCGGCGGATCAACGCGCTGCGCCCCGGCGACAAGACCGCGACCGGCCAGACTCTGCGCGATGATTGCAGCGCGCACATGGTTCTCGAGGAGGCGGTGAAGCGCACCGACTTCGTGAGGAAGCGCAAGGAATACAAGGGCACCAACCGGACGATCGGCCTTTCGTTGTTCTATCACGGCGCGGGTTTTACGGGCGCCGGCGAGCGAACGCTCAAGTCGAAAGCGCGCCTCGAGCTGGTCCCCAATGGAGTGCGGATTGCTACCGGGAGCACGGAGATCGGGCAGGGCACGCGCACCATGCACGCGCAGATCGTAACCGACGCGTTGGGCATTCCCTACGAGGACGTCGAGGTCGCGCAGCCGGATACGTCGAAGGTCGCCGACAGCGGGCCGACCGTCGCGTCGCGCACGTGCATGGTCGTCGGGAAGATTCTCGAGGAATGCGCGCACGAGATGAAGGAGAAGCTCGGCGGGCTCACGCCGGCGGAGTACTACGCGCGCAACGGGCCGTTCACCGTCGAGCGGACGTACGAGCCGCCGGATTGGATCCAGTGGGACGACAAGACTTATCTGGGTGACGCGTACGCGACGTACGGCTGGGGATGCGACGTCGTGGAGCTGGAGCTCGACCCCGACACTTACGAAGTGCGGCCGGTAAAGGTCACGGCAGTGCAGGAGTTCGGGCGGCCGATCCATCCCGCTCTTGCGCGCGGACAGATCGAGGGCGGTACCGCGCAGGGAATGGGTTACGCGCTGCTGGAGCGCGTGGTGATGCGCAACGGCGCGATGGCCAACGCGACGCTCACTAACTACACGATTCCTACGACGCTCGACATACCCGAAATAGATGTGGTCATGCTGGAGAACCCGTATCCCGGCGGTCCGTTCGGAGCCAAGGGACTGGGCGAGTTGCCGATGGACGGGCCCGCGCCCGCCGTGGTGAATGCACTCCGCCACATGGGCCTCGACGTGCGCGAGATCCCGGCGACTCCGGAGCTCATCGCCAACTGCAGCGCGATCGCATGAAGTTCACGCTCAACGGTGCCATCCAGGAAGTCGCCGCGCACCCGGCATCCCGACTCATCGACGTGCTGCGCGAGGAATGCGGTCTGACGGGCACGAAGGAAGGGTGCGGCGAAGGCGAGTGCGGCGCTTGCACGGTGTTGATAGACGGCGAGCCGGTCTGCTCGTGCATCATCCCGGTCTCGCAGGTGGCGAACGCCGAAGTCACCACGATCGAGGGATTGAATGGGGGGCATCCGCTGCAGAAGCTCTTCATGGACGAAGTTGGCGCGCAGTGCGGAATCTGCACTCCCGGAATGATCATGGCGGCACTCTCACTCAGCTCCGCTCCCACGCTCGACGAGGTACGCACGGCTCTGGCCGGCAACCTCTGCCGCTGCACCGGCTACTCCGCCATCTACCGCGCGGTGATGAAGTGGCGTGGCATGCCGGTCGATGATGCCGCGGGAACGGCGGTGACAGCGTGAGAACCGCCATCTCCGGACTGGACATGCGCAGCACCACGTCACTGGACGACGCGTTGCAAATTCTCCGGGACGAGAAAAGAACACCGGTTGCGGGCGCGACGGACCTGTACGTGGCGCTGAACTTCGGCACGCTGGAGCAGAAGCGGTTGCTCGACATCTGGGCGGTGGATGAGTTGCGCGGAATCTCCGAGCGGGACGACACGCTCGTGCTTGGCGCGCTGGCCACGTACACGGCCCTGATCCGCTCGCCGCTCGTCGCGCGCCGGTTACCGATGCTGGTGGAAGCGGCCCGCCAGGTTGGCGGCGTACAGATACAGAATCGTGGGACCATCGGCGGAAATATCGCCAACGGCTCGCCGGCAGGTGATTCGCTGCCCGTGCTCGCGGTAGCCGATGCCATTGTCGTGTTGCGCAGCGCCGACGGAGAGCGGCGTGTGCCGCTTACGGAGTACTACACGGGTTACCGCGCGACCGTGATGCGCTTCGACGAGCTGATCGTCGCCATCGAGGTGCCGCCGGTCGAGGGGAAGCAGTGGTTCCGGAAGGTCGGTACGCGCGCGGCCCAGGCGATATCCAAGATCGTCGTGGCCGGCGTTCGGTCGGACAATCCGCGCATCGCGTTCGGCAGCGTCGCCCCGACCGTGGTGCGTGTGCCGCTGACGGAGCGCGCGCTCGCGTCGGGCGCGGGCATCGACGAAGCGGTGAACGTCCTGACGAACGAGATCAAGCCGATTGACGACATCCGATCGACCGCGGACTATCGTCTGCGCGTAGCGACTAACCTGTTGCGCCGGTTCTGGGTCGAGACCAAATGACGGTGTCGCTCCATGCTGGAGGGCGTCTGGCGATTTCCGGTATCGCGCGAGGCGAGGCTATTGAGCGAGGAAGATCTCTTCTGGCGCGGCTTGGCCGCCGTAGGCTCCCCTCAATACATATCTGCCGGTGAATATCTGTCCGATCCGCGCGCCGTCTCCAATGAAGAAATCGAACACGTGGACCTTGGTTTCTCCTGCGGCGAAGGTGGCGGCGCTGTTGTCGAGCGCGAGGACATCGGACGACTCGCCGCCGATCCCTGCCAGCCGGCACGAAAATGAAACGGGAGAACCGACATTAGCCGGAGTAGGCAGGAGCACGAATACCGGATTTGGCGCGACGTTGCGCACCCTGACCGTAACGCTGAAATAGCCACCGTTGACCGAGGTGCGCGGTGGACGCGGATCGACCACTGTGGTCACTTCCATTGACGCCGGGGAAACCCGTGGCACGAACGGAGCGATAGCCGGTGAAGGCCCGGCATCCTCGATGCATTGAGTCGTGCATGCCACGAGCCCGCCGCAGCGCTCCAGGAACTCGCTGCGGGAATGGCCTTTACTGCGAAGGAGGGCGTGGAGCATTTCGTGCCGGACGACCTGGCCATCACGCACTACACTGGAGGAGACGACGATTCGATTGCTTGCGGCCGACCAATAGGCCGACACCTCCTTTCCATCGATCTCTAGAGCAACATTATCTGGAACCTGATACCATTGGACCGCGTCGAGCGAGCTTGAGCGACCCGAACAAGCCTCCGTCATTTCCCACCACACGGCATAAGCTGGCAGCGGCGTGAACTGGACGGCCGAAGGCGGTAGCTCGGGATCGACGAGGTTGTCGCACGAAACCATCACGAACACAAAGGTCACTGAACATGACGCGAATCTGAGCAATTTCTGCATAGCCAACTATTCACCAACGTCATATTCTTGTCCAGGCACGTATCGCCGTAGGCCCGCCTAGAATCAATCATGGACCTCATCATCCGAAGCCGGCGCATCGTCACACCCGGATCAACGCGGGCCGCCTCGCTGCACATGGCGAACGGTCGGATAACTCGGGTAGCTGATTGGGACGACGTACCGCCAGCCACTGCGATGGTCGACGCTGGCGATAACATCGTAATGCCCGGACTCGTCGACACGCACGTGCACGTCAATGAACCCGGGCGCACGAACTGGGAAGGATTCGAAACGGGGACCCGTGCCGCCGCGGCCGGTGGCATAACCACGATCCTCGACATGCCACTCAACTCCGTGCCGGCCACGACCACTGTAAAGGCGCTCGAAGCGAAGCGCGCTGCGGCGCGTGGAAAGACGGCCGTCAACGTGGAATTCATCGGCGGAGTCGTGCCTGGAAATACGGGTGAGCTCGAAGGACTGCGCGACACCGGCGTGCGCGCGTTCAAGTGCTTTCTCTCGCCGTCGGGCGTAGACGAGTTTCCGCACGTCACCGCGCGCGACCTCAGCAAGGCGTTCCCGGTGCTTGCGCGCCTGGGGCTGCCGTTGATGGTTCACGCGGAGGATCCCGCCCGTCTCCTGTCTGGCGCAAGCTCATCGTCTTACTCCGACTATCTCGCGTCGCGGCCCGTCGAAGCGGAGCATTCAGCCATCGAGCTACTCGTCGGGCTGATGAGCCGGTCGCGCACGCCCGTGCACATCGTGCATCTCTCGTCGGCGACGTCGCTCGCCATCCTTCGCGCGGCGAAAGCGCGCGGACTTCCACTCACCGTGGAGACCTGTCCGCACTATCTCACCTTCTCGGCCGAGGAGATTCCCGACGGCGCCACGGAGTACAAGTGCGCTCCGCCCATACGGTCTGGCGCCGAGCGCGAAGCGCTCTGGCAGGCGCTGATCGCGGGTGAGATCGATCTCGTCGCGTCCGATCATTCGCCCTGCCCACCGAACATGAAACGCACGCACGGCGATTTCTTCTCGGCGTGGGGCGGGATTGCATCGCTCCAGCTTTCGCTGTCAGCCGTCTGGACGGGTGCGCGGTCGCGCGGCGTTCCGCCCGAGCGGCTCTCGCATTGGATGAGCGCCGCGCCGGCAAGGCTCGCCGGCCTTGGCGCGAAGAAGGGAGCGATCGCCGAGGGCTACGATGCCGACATCGTCGTGTGGGATCCCGATGCGCGCTTCGTCGTGGACCCGGCGAAGCTCTTTCACCGGCATCCGGTGACCCCGTACGCGGGACGCGAGCTATTCGGGGTCGTTCGCGAGACCTACGTCGGTGGGCGAAAGGTTTTCGGCAACTGACTGCTCACCAGTCACGCACCCGGCAGCCCCACCAGCGCCCGCGCCCGATTCAGCGCGTCGTCCAGGCTGGAAAAAATATTGTCCCTGCCGATCTCATCGAGCACGGATGATCCGGTGAGAGCCACCAGCGGCTGCATGTGCACGTCCGCGAGCAGCACGGTCGTGCCGTCCTTTCGGCTCCGGTGCACGACGTCCTTCAGCGCATGCATGCCGGTGGAATCCAGCGCGAGCACGTCGCGCATGCGGATGACCAGCACCTTCGGCTTGTCGGCTATCTGCTCCAGTGTCGCCTTGAACATCTCGGCGGCACCGAAAAAGAATGGACCGTTGATCTCGTAGACTTCGACGCCACGCGGAATACGCCGCCGCCTCAGGCCGTTTGGGTCCGTCTGGTACAGGTCCCCACCGGCGGCATCCGGTAGATCTTCGTCACTCAGCTCGTGCGTAACGGCGCTGATGTTCGTTACCTCGGCCATCCGCCGGATGAACAGAAACGCGGCCAGCACCATCCCTACGCTTATCGCCACAGGCAGATCCACGAGGATCGTCAGTGAGAACGTAGTGAGTAGAACGAGCACGTCACTCTTCGGCGATCGCAGCTCGGCACGAAACGTTCGCCACCCGCTCATGTGGTAGCTGACCACCACGAGGATCGCGGCGAGCGTCGCCATCGGAATCAACGAGGCCCATCGCCCGACGAACAGCGTGATAAGAAGCAGCGTGATCGCATGGACGATACCGGCGATGGGGGTTCGGCCGCCGTTCTTGACGTTGGTCGCCGTGCGCGCGATCGCGCCCGTGGCGGGAATGCCCCCGAAAATCGGAGTGACAATGTTCGCGACGCCCTGTGCGATCAGCTCCATGTTGGAACGATGCCGTCCTCCGATCATGCCATCCGCGACAACAGCCGACAACAGTGACTCGATCGCGGCCAGTACTGCGATCGTGAACGCGGGCCCCACGAGTGCCGCGATCATCGCGAACGACACGGTCGGCAGCTCGGGCCGCGGAAACGACGTGCTGAGCGCGCCGAACTTGCTCCCGATCGTTTCTACCGGCAGGTCCATGAGCCGTGTGACGGCGGTCGCGACGAGCAGGGCTATGAACATCCCGGGTATTCGGCGATTCACCTTCGGCCAGAGCAGGATCACTGCGAGCGTAAGCGCGGACACCCCGACCGCGGCCGGCGTGAATCCCGTAGCGTGCAATGCATACGCACTCCACTTGCCGACAAAATCCGCCGGAACGTCGTCCATGTGCAGGCCGAGGAGGTTCTTGACCTCGCCCGAGAAGATGATGACCGCTATTCCCGAGGTGAACCCGGTGATGACGGGGTGCGGGATGAACTTGACCATGCCGCCGAGTTTGGCGACGCCCATGATTACGAGAATCACGCCGGCCATGAGCGTCGCGATCGTAAGCCCGGCTATCCCGTGCTGCTGCACGATCCCGTAAACGATCACCACGAACGCGCCGGTCGGCCCGCCGATCTGGACGCGTGATCCGCCGAGCGCGCTGATGAGGAAGCCGGCGATGACGGCGGTCCAGAGGCCGCGGTCCGGGGTGACGCCGCTCGCGACGGAAAAGGCGATGGCCAGCGGGAGCGCGACGACGCCGACGATCATGCCCGCGATGGTGTCCGCGACCAGCTGGTCGCGGTCGTAGGTCTTGAGGGCGGTGACGATCTTCGGAACGAACACTGAATAAAAGTACCGCTACATTATGGCCGATGACTGCGGACTCCCTTTCGCGGCAATCTCCCGCGCCTTCCTTCAGCGACCTGCCCGACCTGGCCGCGGAGCGATTCGGTGGTGAGGTCGTGGCCGCCAACGATGATTTCTTCGCTCCCAAGGAATCGCTGATAAAGGCCGGCAAGCCGGAGTGGCGCGAGGGCGAGTACACCGACCGCGGGAAGTGGATGGACGGTTGGGAGACGCGCCGCCGCCGCACTCCCGGCCATGACTGGGCGATCGTGAAGCTGGGAATCCCCGGAATCGTCCGCGGCGTCGTGATCGATACGAGCTACTTCACCGGCAACTACCCCGAGCACGCGAGCATCGACGCGTGCGCGATGGATGGAGCCATCCCTGGCGACCGGATGGTGCGCAACGACATCCCCTGGCAGCCGCTGCTGGCGAAGTCCGCGTTGAAGGGCAACGCGGGTAACCCGTTCGCCATAGAGAGTGGTGAACGAGTTACTCATCTGAGGCTCAACATTTTTCCGGACGGTGGTGTCGCGCGGCTGCGCGTGCACGGCGAGGTCGTTCCCGACGAGCGGATTTTCGAGCAAGATTCCGAAGTGGACCTCGCGGCGATGGCCAACGGCGGGTTCGTCGTCTCTTGCAGCGACATGCACTACGGCAACCGGCAGAATCTCATCATTCCCGGCCGCTCAACGCATATGGGTGACGGCTGGGAGACGAAACGCCGCCGGGGCCCCGGACATGACTGGTCGATCGTGCGGCTGGCGCGACGCGGCGTGATCGAGCGGGTCGAACTGGATACCGACCACTTCAAGGGCAACGCGCCCGGCAGCGCGATGCTGGAGTGCTGCGACGCGGCCAATTCGTTCGACCCCGGCACTGCCCGCTGGGACGAGCTGCTGCCGCAGACTCCGCTGGACGCGGACGCGCAGCACCGTTGGGACGACCTTCCAGCGAAAGCCGCGACCCACGTGCGGCTGAACATCTATCCCGACGGCGGAGTGGCGCGATTGCGGTTGTTCGGCCGCGCCACCGCGTGACCGTGGTTGCCGCGACGTGAATTCGACTGTCGCCGAGCTCGACGTCCTCCCGCCGGAGCGCGCGTCGCAACTTCTTGGTGACTGCTGCGGCTCCACGCAGTGGGTGTCCGCGATGGTTGCGCGCCGCCCATTCGGATCCATCGAGCGCCTGCTCGCGGCCGCCGACGAGACGTGGAGGTCGCTCGGCCCGGACGACTGGCGGGAGGCGTTCTCGCACCACCCGCGAATCGGCGAACACCGGAGCGCCGCGCAGCAGAGCGAGCGCGGCGCCGCGTGGGCCGCGGGAGAGCAATCAGGCGTGGGCGGCGCGGCCGATGATACTCGCAAAGCGCTCGCGAAAGCGAACCGCGAGTACGAGCAGCGGTTCGGCTATATCTATATAGTATGCGCCAGCGGCAGGACCGCCGACGATCTGCTCGCGGACGTGACGGAACGCTTGCGCAACCATCCGGAAACGGAGGTTGCAGTTGCGGCCGAGGAGCAGCGCAGGATTACGCGATTAAGATTGGAGAAACTGCTCGGACAAGGAGAGGCAGCGTGAGCACGGTGAGCACCCACGTACTGGACACGTCCCTCGGCCGGCCGGCTGAGGGCATCAAGGTCACTCTGGAGCGCGGCGCCGAAATACTCGCGACGGGTATCACGAACGCGGACGGCCGTGTCCCGAACTTTCCCGACGGCGCGGCACTGAAGGAAGGAGTCTACATGCTCCGGTTCCTGGTCGTCGAGTATTTCGCGCGGGATCGGCGCGAAACGTTTTATTCCGAGATCACCATCAACTTTCGCATCGGCGGCAACGAGCATTATCACGTCCCGCTCCTGCTCAGCCCATTCGGATACTCAACGTACCGCGGCAGCTGAAGAATTCTGCGGCGCGCCCGGTCAGCGCTGTGTAGCCCACCGCCGCAGCAGATCACGCTCCGCTTCAGTCATTGCGGTCTTGTTGGCCGGCGGCATGGTGCGGGTCGCGACCGCGCGGTCGTAAATTCGCGCGACGCGCGACTCGATCTCGTCGGGAGTGTCGAACCGGACTCCGCCAGGCACCGCGCCGAACGTCAAGTCACTCGGGTGCGCCGAATGACACGCAGTGCAGCGGCGGTCGATGACGCTGCGAACTTCGGCGAAGGTAACCGGCGCCGAGGAATCCGCCGTGACGGGAATCGGCGAGGCCGCGCCCAGCCGCATCACTGCATATAGGCCGGCCACCCCGGCGATCATCGTTGCCGTGAGGACGGCGGGCCAGGTGCGCGTGGTATAACGGGTGTTGAGCACGTGCCGCACGGCCGCTCCACCGGCGACGATGATCAGCAGGAGCAGCCAGCTCAGGCGATTGGCGTACACGGCCGGGAAGTGGCTGCTCGCCATGAGCGCGATCACGGGGAAGACAAAATAGTTGTTGTGGATCGAGACGCGCTTCGCGCGCGCGCTCACCGCCGGATCCGCAATCCCGCCCTCGCCGATGGAAGCGACGAGCTGTCTCTGCGAGGGCATGATCGTGTGCGCAACGTTCATGGCCATGATCGTTCCGAGCATGGCACCGACGTGCAGAAACGCCGCGCGCCCGCTGAGGAGCTGAGTCAGCGCGATCGATATCGCTGTGAGCCCCGTCGTCCAGACGATGGCCGCGGCGCGTGGCGCGCGAGGCGCGACCAATCGCTGCATGGAATCGTACAACGCCGAACCGACCACGATCGCCGCGATTCCCACGATGACAGCGTGATTGTGACTGAGCGACGCGACACCCGGATCCGTCATTGCGGCCCGCCCGCCCGCCCAGTACACGGCGATCAGCAGCGCGACGCCGCTCCCCCACGTCGTCATTGCCTGTACGACGAACCAGTGCAGAGGCCTGGGGAGAGCGCGCCCGCCGAGCAGGGTCTTGTCTACGTAATAGAACGCGCCGCTATGGAGCAGCCAGATCTCTCCCAGCGAGCCGGGTGCCGCATCCTTCGAAGGCCGGAGGTTTCGGTCGAGCCAGTTGAAGATCAGGGAGTTGCCGACCCACATGATGCTGGCGATGACGTGTACCCAGCGCGCTGCGAGGTCAACGAGCTCCCACGCAGTCCCACTCACCTCGTTGTCCGCATGATTTTTACGAACGACCGGCGGCGGAAGTCTTCTTCAGTGAGGCCCGTCATCTTCAGCGCTTCTTCCTCCGTGATCGCGCCGGAGTTGATCCCGCGCAGGAAGAAGTTGAGCAGACCCTGACC
>JBKJKB010000096.1:0-3066 GCA_046597675.1 Gemmatimonadaceae bacterium | reverse complement strand
CTGACAGGACGGTGGACGCCGCCCGCGCGGTGCGCGCCCAGATTGAATCGCTGCGACGCGGCGACATCGCGCCGACGGAGATCGCGCGCGTCCGCAGGCTATTCGAGAGCGGCTGGATCCGGCGGCTGGAAACGATGGAAGGCCAGGCGCATCATCTGGCGGAGTGGGAGGCCCAGGGCGGATGGCAACTGGGAGACGAGTACTTCCAGCGCTTCCTCGGGACGGATGCTGCGGACGTAGCCGACGTTGCGGGGCGTTTCCTCACTGACGACCGTTGCGGCGCCATGATCTACCGGCCAGAAGCGGCAGCTCAGGTCGCCTCCGGATCAGCTGAGTTTCGGGCGATGCTGGAGGGTGCGAAGGCCGATCTCAGCCATGACCCCCCAGGCGCCGCGCCCGCCGTGCGTACCGGAAAGGCCCGGGCCGAAGGTCTGCAGCACGGGATCGAGGTGTACCGGACAGGGAGAGGCGTTCCCGTGCTCGTGCGGCGTCGCGCTTCGCTGCCGATGGTGCACCTCGCGGTGGTCAGCGCCGCCGGCGCGGCGCACGACGAAGCGAGCCGGGCGGGACTTGCGCAGCTACTGGCGCGCACCGCGCTCAAGGGCACCTCCACGCGAACCGCGGACGAGCTCGCCGTGCAAGCCGAGATGCTGGGAGGGAGCATCGGCGCCAGTGCCAGCTCGGAGACCATCGCCTGGAGCATCTCCGTTCCCGCCGACCGGTTCGAGGCCGCAGCCGAGCTGCTGTCCGATGTCGTGCAGAATCCCGTCTTCTCCGAAGATTCGTTGGAGACTGAGCGATCGGTGGCGCTGTCCGATCTCGCATCGTTTCGCGACGACATGCACTCATACCCGATCCACCTCGCGTGCGCAGCAGCTTACGGCGAGCATCCGTACGGGCGGACGACTCTTGGGAGCGAGCGCTCGCTCGAGTCCATTACCGTCCGCGACTTGCGGGCGCGGCACAGCGCATCGGTCGCGCGCGGTCGGCTCGTGATCGGCATCGTGGGCGACGTCGACCCGGGCCATGCGGCGGAGGTTGCGGCGGGCGTGTTCGGGCATCTCACATACGATGAGGGCTCCATGATCGCCCGCCCGGAATGGCCGGATGCCGTGCGTACCGCCGCCGAAGGGCGGGACAAGGCCCAGACGGCGCTGGCGATGGTCTTCCCGGCGCCGTCACGACGCGAAAAGGACAGGTTCGTCGCGCGCATGATCTCGGTCATCGCCAGCGGGCTGGGCGGACGCTTCTTCGACGAGCTGCGCGAGCGCCAGTCGCTGGCATACACGGTCAGCGTTCACGCGCTGGACCGGCTGCTCGGCGGGACGTTCGTGGCGTACATCGCCACCGCTCCAGAAAAGGAAGATGTGGCCCGCGCGGGCTTGCTCCGTGAGCTCGACCGGCTCCGCGAGGAGCTGGTGACCGAAGACGAGCTGTCGCGCGCGAAGGAGTACTCCGTCGGTGCGCACATGATACGGCGCGAGAGCAGCGGTGCGTTGCTCTCGGAGATGCTGGATGCGTGGATGTTCGGGAGCCTGTCCGAGCCCGCGGAGCTCGAGAGCGAGATCCGGTCTGTCTCGCGCGAGCAGATCCGCAGACTGGCCGCGTCCTGCTTCGATCCCGCGCGTCGCGCGGAAGGCGTGGTGCGAGGCCGCTAAGGAGCCGCAGCCTCGCGGAGTCCCGCGCGGGCCCGGGTCAGCATGGCCACAGCAGGCCTGAGGCGTCCGTTGGGGGCGCGCAGACCCCTCTCGGAGTTGTAATCCCCGGCTTCGCCGACGATGAGTCCCTTGATGGGCGTTTGGGTTGTCGCCCAGGCAAGCGCCCCCCAGATGGCAAGCTCCTGGCTTTTTTCGCCGTGCACGGCAGGGAAGCCGCCGGCGTTGAATACCCAGTGAGGCTTCTGACGCCCCGGGTTCTGCAACAGCCACCGCTGCGCGATTCGCATGCGCGTGTCCAGCGTCGTAGCTCCATCGAATCCTGGGAGGAGGCTGAACCCAACGACGTCCATGGGTGATCCCGGCCGCGCAGCCCACGAGTAGAGCACGCTGTCGCGGGCACCGTAGCTGGACGCCGAGACGCCGACCTTCATCGCGGGGCGGAGGCGCTGTCCCAGCTGCGCCGCGAGCGTCAGATAGTCGACCCAGAACTGGACTGGTTGCGTTCCCACCGCGCGCGCCCCGTCTCCGTACGGCTCGACGGCCGGCAGAAGGATGTCTGGCCGCAGCCTCCGCGTAATCTGGTCCAGCATGCGAAGACGGCTTTCGCTGAAGCTCGCGGCTGATTCGCCGAGCTCGCCATTGTCGGCCGAGCCGTACCCCAGCGCAACCACCACCAGAACGCTGTCGTCGCGGAAGCCGGAGAGCGCGCGCGAGAGAGAATCGAGCATGGGGCCGTCGATCGCCGCCGGAGTGAGCACGACGCTCACGACGTCGACTTCGAGCTGGCGCGCGAGCGCCGTATCGTTGCGCATCGCGAGTCGGGAGACGGGGCCGGACAGGTCCGGGAAAATCTTGAGGCCGAGCGCGAAGTCGCCGCCGGGCCTCTCCTGCAGCCGCTGCTCCGCGTAATGAGGGTAGCTCCGCACGGCCGCCAGCCCGTCCGGGACCTCTACCAGAACCACGGCGGTCATCGCCATGGCGATGAAGGCCAGCACTCCGCGAGCGAACGCGCTGGCCCTCCAGTGCGCCGGAAGGGCTGGTGCGAGCAGGGGTATCTGCGCGTACGCCGTCCGCCAGAGGGCCCCGGCCCCGAATAGGATCCCCGCCGCGCTGGCCTGCGCGGCTGCGAGGCCGTGCACGAACTCCGGGGGCTCGCCGCCGCGGGACACGACGAACTTGCTGAGCGCGACGGCCGCTATCACCGTGTTGTACAGCATGATCGGGACGCCGAACATGGGAGTGACCAGCCGCTTGCTCAGCGCGTACAGCACCTGCAGCAGGAACATGACGCTGATTACCGGCCAGACCCACAGCAGCGGCTGCATCGCCCGGCCGTACAGAATCGACGAAGCCGCGAAGGCGATCAGCAGCGCGGGAGCGAGCAGGAGGCCGCACAGCGCCGTCAGGG
>JBKJKB010000021.1:0-3221 GCA_046597675.1 Gemmatimonadaceae bacterium | reverse complement strand
GGTTCGTCCCGCTCACCACCTCCTTCCCGCTGCCCGTGGCGACCGGCGCCTCGAACAGAGTCTTGTTGCCCTGCTTGAACCAGAGCTTACGCTCGGCGATGCTGACCACGATATACGCTTGGTCCGCGGCGGCCACGGGAGCGCTGGCGAGCACGGTCTTGAGGCTGTCGGTCGTGGTTCCGATCTTCGCCCTGACTTCCTCGAGCACGCCGAGGTTGTCGTTGAACACCATCCGGTTGACGTCGCGCTCGTACCGCAGCTCGGCGGTGCTGGTCACGAGGACGGCGCTCAGCGCCGCGGGGGCGGTAAAACCGCCGATCAACAGCCAGGCGCTGCGTCCGCCGAATCGAAATGCGTCTACGATGGCCATCCTAGTAGAAGTATACCTTTGTTCCTGCAGAAAGGTTCTCGACGATCGCCTTCAAATCGGCCTCATTCGCGCGAACGCTTCCTGGCAGCACATAGGTCGAATCTGCGAGCGGACCGGACTTGGGGAGCGAGTAGATGACGGTGCCGCCATCGAGCAGTAGCGCGATCGGTCCGAGCGCTCCCGCGACGTTACCGCCGGCTCCTTCGAGCTTCCTGTCGGTATACACCCACGCGGGTACGGCCCACGATCCGTTCGTCAGGACTTCGACGATCGTGCGCTCGCCGCGCGGGATCGCCATGTGGATGGTATCGGGCGCCGTACCGACCGTGCGTTCTGGCCCGACCTGCGCGGGCATCTCCCGCAGGATGGCACCCTCGCGCTCCAGATATATCCGGCCGCTGTCCACCGGGATCGAGAGATGGATGCGCTTGTCGAGCTGCGCCTGCCTGCGCGCCAGCTCGACCGCCATCCGGAGCTTGTCCTTCTCCGCGTCGATGATGAGGTCGGTCTTCTGACGCTCGGCGGCGCTCATGCTCGCGCGCAAGCGCTCGACTTCGTGGTTGTAGTCGTAGCGCTTGTAGATCAGCCACGCATCTATGGCGACGAGCGCGGCGACGCCGATCGCCATCGTGAAGATGAATCCCGGGTAGCTGCGCCTGAAATCACGCCACCCGGTGCGACGGCGATCACTTCTAAACTCACCCGCTCTACGGTCGGAATCAGGATCGGTCATTGGGTTCGGCTAAGGGCCTGGAGGTCGAGCACTGAGACGCCGACCGGGTCGCTCCGTCCGTAGCGGACGCGAGCGACGATGGTGAGTTGTGCGAGGGGAGGGACAGCACGAGCCATGCCGAGCAGCGATGGCGGGACTGCGAGATAGAGCAGCGAGCGCTCGTCGCCCGGTCCCTGGACGAGCATGTACGGCTCGCCGTCGACGAGCCCTTTCCGGAGCGGATCGGCCGTGTGCAGCGCGACGAATTCGACTTCCCAGCGCACGAGCTTGCCTCTGCTCCCCGCCGAGTCCGCGCGCAGATCGGCCGCGCTCATCCGCGTCAGTCCGCCCGAGTCAGCGGGAACCACGTCCGTCGCGAGTACCCATCCCTCCGTTCGAACGCGGAGCCAGTTGCGATCCCGCGCGAGGACTTCGAGGCGCGCGCTCGTGTCGACGCGCGCGGTCGCCTTCCCGGCGGGCGAGGTTCGCAGCACCGCCGGACGAGCCGGGATCACCGTCTGCGTGGCGGGCGGTGGCGGCGCGTCCTGTGCCGGAATCGCACGGGCGGAGACGACCAACGCGAGGAGGAGAAGCCGGATCGCTGGAGAGGGCAGTTGAATCGGAGTTAGATTGAGCAACTCACGGGCGGTCGAACATACCACCGTCACCATACCCCGCCAATATCACTTTGCACCGACCAGTCGCGCTCGTCGTCCTCGATGGCTGGGGCTACCGGGAGGCCCGTGAGGGCAACGCGATCGCCCTCGCGAACACGCCTGCGTGGGACGGGCTCTGGTCGCTGCCATCGAAGACGCTGCTGGAAGCGTCGGGACTCCGAGTTGGACTCCCGCGCGGGCAGATGGGTAACAGCGAGGTCGGGCACCTGAACCTCGGCGCGGGGCGCGTCGTGATGCAGGACCTCGTCCGGATCAATACGTCAATCAAAGACGAGTCGTTCTACACGAACCCGGCTTTCGCGGCCGCGTGCGATCAGGTGAAGGCGCGCGGCGCGACGCTGCATCTCCTGGGACTGGTCGGGTGCGGCGGCGTGCACGCGCTCGATCAGCACCTGTTCGCGCTGATAGATCTCGCGGAGCGCGCCGGAGTGGGGCGCGTCGCCATTCACGCTCTGCTGGACGGCCGCGACACCATGCCGACGTCGGGGCTCGCCTATCTGGACGAGTTGATCGCTCGGGCGCGGGACCGCGCCTTCATCGCCAGCATCGGCGGCCGGTATTACGGGATGGACCGCGACCGGCGCTGGGACAGGACGCAGCTGTTTTATCGCGCGGCGGTGCACGGCGCCGGACCGATGGTCTCCGATCCGCGCGACGCGGTGATCGCGTCGTACGCGGCCGGGCTGACCGATGAGTTCATGCTGCCGGTGGTGATCGCCGATCAGGGGACGCCGCGGGCTCCGATGCGCGATGGCGACGCCGTGATCTGTTTCAACTTCCGCTCGGACAGGATGCGCCAGATAGTGCGCGCCCTCGTGGAGCCCAACTTCGACGAATTCGACGTCAAGCCGCGCCCCGCCGTATCGGCGACGACCATGACCGTGTACGACCCGCGCTTCAACCTTCCCGTCGCGTTCGAACCGCAATCCATGGCGCGGATCGTCGTCCAGGTTCTGGCGGAAATGGGGAGATCGATCCTGAAGACGGCGGAAACGGAGAAGTATCCGCATGTGACCTACTTCTTCAACGGGGGCAACGAGCCTCCGGTGCGCGGCGAGGAGCGCGTCCTCATCCCCAGCCCCAAGGTCGCGACGTACGACCTCAAGCCGGAGATGAGCGCGCACGGCGTCGCGGACGCGCTCTGCGGCGCGATCGACAAACGCTCACACGATTTTCTGCTCTGCAACTTCGCGAATGCCGACATGGTCGGGCACAGCGGCTCCATTCCCGCTACTATTCGCGCGGTGGAGGCCGTGGACGAATGCCTCGGCCGCATCATCAAGGCCTGCGACCGGTCGGGAACGCGGCTGCTGGTCACCGCGGACCACGGGAACGCGGAGCTGATGCTGGATCCCGCGACCGGGGGACCGCATACGGCGCACACCACACGCCCGGTGCCGCTGGTGCTGTATGGCGGGGAGCGGCGGCCACTGCGACCCGGCGGCGCGCTGTGCGACGTTGG
>JBKJKB010000013.1:0-3126 GCA_046597675.1 Gemmatimonadaceae bacterium | reverse complement strand
GGCCGGCAAAAGCGAGTGATTCGTCGGCTTGGTGGCGCGCGGGGTGGCCGCCGTTTGCGTAGGCGCGCCCCGCAAATGACGTAGAGCCGCCGGCCGATTGATGCTTAGGGGCTGATGCGCGTCACCCCTGGATACCCGTCGAAGCCGGCGTCGAACGTCATGATCCGCGGGATACGGTGTCGCTCCATCGTGGCGAGGTGGACCGCGTCGCGCGCCGACCGCTCGCCGGCGCTCCCGAGCAGAATGGTTTTCGCCCGGTCCACGTCCACGTCGGTCACCGGGAACACCTCGTCCACCACGCCCAGCAGCGCGTCGAACGCAGGCTGAATGGCGTCGAGCCGTCGGATTGCGGCGTATCGGTGAAGGATCTCCTGCAGCACTTCCGCGTTCGTCACCAGCCTGTCGTTGTTCGCGATCGCGCTTTCGAGCATGTGCCGCGACTCGGCGCGGTGGCGTGCGCTGGAGCCGACGAGGTACATCGGGATGTTGGAGTCGATGAAGATCACTTCTCCTCTGCGCCGACGTATCCCCGCTCGATTTCAGCGAGCATCTGCGATATGTCGGGCGCCGGGTACGCATGGCGCGCCGCTTCGCGCACCACCTGCAGCTTGCGCTGCGGCTCGCGCGTGGGCTCGGACCGCTGCAGCTCGCGCAGCGCCCGGCGGACCGCGGCGGAGACGGTCGTGCGTTGCCGGCGGGCCCATCGTTCCAGATCCCGGTATTCGGCATCCTCGAGGACGACTTGCAGGCGTTTACTCATGCGATGAGTATAACATACTTATTGCAGGTGCTTGAGCTTGGCTTTGCGCGGATCGTTGATGTCGGGCAGGGCGCCCCCAAGTGTCTTGCGTAGTGGTCAGGATCGCGCTATATTCTGTATTCTCGAATAATGAAAATGTCTAAACAATCTCTTCTTCGCCCCCTCGATGTGGCCGTAGCCCTCCGGCTCTCGCGCGAGCCCGGCTCGACGTTCGAGACGATCGCCGACGACCTCGAGATGAGCGTCAGCGTAGCGCATGGCGCCGTGACGCGACTGCGCAACGCAGGACTTGTTCAGGCGGAGAGTCGCAAGGTGAATCGGCACGCGCTGCTCGAGTTTCTCGCGCACGGCGTCAAGTACGCGTTCCCTCCCAGCCGGGGCGGCTCTGCGCGCGGCGTCCCTACCGCGCATTCGGCGCCGGTGTTGGCGGACCAACTCGTGGCCGAAGACGTCATCATTTGGCCGAGCGCCGAGGGCAGGACGATCGGGAACAGTCTGACACCATTGTACGAGAGAGCTCCATCGCTCGCGCTGAAGTCTCCAGCGGAGTACGACATGCTCGCGCTGGTTGACGCCATTCGCATTGGCGGTGCACGCGAGCGATCGCTCGCTTTGGATGCACTGCGGCAACGCATCTATCACCCTGCTGCTTGAGCCCGGCCACCGATCCACTGCTGCGAATTGCGCGCGCCCTCGGCGACCTTCGCGAGCGCGTCGTCTTCATCGGCGGGAGCGTTGTGCCGATCCTGCAATCCGTCCCGCCCATGCCGCGGGCGCGTGTGACTGATGACGTTGATGCGTTGCTCGTCAGCGCCAGCTATTCAGAATCGGCCGCTGTCGAAGAAGCCGTCGCCCGGCTCGGCTTTCGCCGCGACATGTCCGCGACGCATGCACATCGCTGGATAGCGCCCGGTGGTGACAAGCTGGATCTGGTGCCATTTGGGCAACACCTGGGCGCGAGCGGCAGTGCGCTCGACCATGCGGCGGCGGCAACGGCCATCGAGACGCAGCTTGAACCCGGGCTGTCAATCCGTCACGTGAGCGCTCCGGCATTCGTTGCGATGAAGCTTGCTGCTCACTCGGACCGCTTTAGCGACGATCCCTTCGGCAGCCGGGACCTGCAGGACGTGTTCGCGGTGATTGCCTCACGTCCGGAAATCGTCGCAGAGATGAAGTCGGCTCCGATCGAGATCCGATCATTCTCTGGTCGTGAGTTGAAACAGCTACTCATGCATCCTGATGCGGAAGAGATCGTGGCTGCTCACCTCAATGATGCGCGCCCGCTGGCACCGGTGGTTGAGTGGACACTCGAGCGCGCTCGCGGAATGGCGGAGTCCTGAGCGTCCGCTAACTCCCCCCGCGGGCGCCGCAATGACGTTAGTGGTACCAGTTCTCGGCGGAGCCACGGTTTGAGACACGGCGAGGCACCACCGCGCAGCCAATAGCCGCGGACATCGTAGGAGCATGCCCGCTCTTGTTTTTTCGTATATACGTAAGTAATGTTCTCCTGGGATCCGGCCAAAGCCGAGCGGAACCTCAGGAAGCACGGAATTTCGTTCGAGGAGGCTACCCGGGCGTTTAGTGATCCGAACGCATTAGATGTGGCCGACGACAAGCATTCCCACGTCGAACCGCGCCGCTTGATGATTGGAATGCTACCGGATGGCCGAACCGTGACTGTCGCATATACCAGGAGGGCAAGCAATGAAGGCGAAACGACGAGGCTCATCAGCGCGCGAGCCGCGAACGGCAGCGAGCGCCTGGCGCGCCAGCACCAAGGAGCACCCGATCCCAGACAACGAGATCGATTTTTCTGACATTCCGCCGCTGACCGATGAGCAGCTCCGGCGGATGCGCCCCATCGGCCGCCCGCCCGTGGGGGACGCCACGAAGATCCCGATTTCGTTCCGCATCAACCCAAACCTTCTCGCGCGCATTCGCGCCATCGCTGCGGACCGCGGCGAATCGTATCAGAGCTTCATGCACGATCTGCTGGAGAAAGCCGCAGCGCGTCATACGAGGCCGCGGTAATGCGCTTCCAGTAGTCGTAGATCAGCACCATGCTGAGCGAGTCCAGCGCGCAATACTGAAGCAGGAGCCTCCGCCAGGCCGCATTCGCCGCCTCGTCGTGCTTCTCCACGCCGTACATCATCGCTTCGTAGGCGCGGACCGCGCCCGTCCCCTCGTGCACGTCCTGCGGCACTCTGTTGATCTCGATTCCCGGCAGGGACGCGTACGGATCTGCTGACGGGTTTGCGGCCATTCCGGTCCACTGCTCGAACTCGGCGCGCATCGCGTCGTCACAGCGCCAGAGCGCCGCGCCCAGGCGCTGTCATCTTCCGGTCGATCCCAATCCTCCGTCGCGC
>JBKJKB010000313.1:0-2532 GCA_046597675.1 Gemmatimonadaceae bacterium | reverse complement strand
ATCATCATCATCATCATCGTCGTCGTCGTCGTCGTCGAGATCGTCCTCGTCGTCGAGAAGGTCATCGTCATCATCCTCATCATCGTCGTCGTCCAGATCGTCGATGTCCTCGTCGTCATCCGGAGCATCGGCTGCCGCCCGGACCGCAAACGGGAACGAAGAGTCGTGGACCGCAACCGACCGCTCGAGCTCCCAAGAGGTGACCAGCCCGCTGCCGTCCTCGGACGGACCTGCTCTCCCCGACATACCCGTGCTCTCCCCGTTAAGCAAAAGTGTGATTCCGAACGACCTCAACCGACCAGCAATCCTTCAGACCGCGGCGCTCTCGCGCTCTCGCTTCGCCTCGCGCGCCGCGCGCTTCCTCTCATGCACGTCCAGCGATCGCTTGCGCAGACGGATCGCCTTCGGCGTAATCTCGATCAGCTCATCGCCTTCGATATACTCCAGCGCGGCTTCCAGCGTCAACTCCCGCGGGGGCTCAAGCTGGATATTTTCGTCGGTCGACTTCGTACGCATGTTCGTCAACTTCTTTTCCCGGGTCGGATTCACGTCCATGTCCCCCGGTCGCGAATTCTCCCCGATCAGCATCCCTGAGTAAACGGGATCCCCCGGCGATACGAACAGCGTCGCCCGCTCTGCCAGATTGGCCAGAGCGAATGCAACGATCACGCCGGGCTCCATCGAAACCAGCGATCCGCGCATCCTTCCCGCCAGCGGCCCAGCCCAGGGACCGTACTCCAGGAAGCGGTGGTGCATGATCCCGTTGCCCCGGGTGTCGGTCAGAAACTCCGATCTGTACCCGAACAATCCGCGAGCGGGGATGCGATACAGCATCCGCACGGTCCCCTGCCCGGGGTTCTTCATCTCGATCAGCTCGGCGCGGCGCGGTCCCAGTTTCTCGATCACGGCGCCGAGGAATTCTTCCGGCACGTCGATCGACAGCTCCTCGTATGGCTCGAGACGATCCCCGGTTTCGCTGGTCCTGTTGATGAACCGCGGGCGCGACACCTGGAACTCGTACCCCTCGCGCCGCATCGTCTCCATCAGGATCGTCAGGTGCAGCTCGCCGCGCCCGGACACGGTCCAGGTATCCATGGTCTCTGTGTCGTCCACGCGAAGCGCGACGTTTCGCTCCAGTTCCTTCATGAGTCGCTCGCGGATCTGCCGGGACGTGACGAACTTCCCGTCGCGTCCCGCGAACGGTGAATCATTCACCGAGAAATCCACCGAGATGGTCGGCTCCTCGACAGCTATTCCCGCGAGCCGCTCGGGACTCTCCGCGTCCGCGATCGTGAGACCGATCTCGACGCCTTCGAGGCCGGCCATGGCAACTATCTCTCCGGCTCCGGCGCTCTCGATCTCGCTGCGTTCGAGGCCTTCGAAGGCGAACAGCTTGGTCACGCGCGCATACATCGGCGACTGCGATCCGTCCACGGCCATGAGCGCGACACGGTCGCCCACTTTCACCTTGCCGCGCTCGATTCGTCCGATGCCGAGCCGGCCCAGATACGGCGAATAATCGATCGTGGAGACGAGCATCTGAAACAGGCCGTCTTCCTCGCCGGGCGGCGGCGGCACGTGACTCACGATCGTCTCGAACAGCGGCACGAGATCCGTATTGGGCGACTCGAGATCCATCGTCGCGGTCCCTTCGCGCGCCGATGCGTACACGACCGGCGCGTCGAGCTGCGATTCGTCGGCTTCAAGCTCTATCAGAAGATCCAGAACCTCGTCGTGGACCCGCATCGGGTCGGCGCCGGGCCGGTCGATCTTGTTGATGACGATCACCGGGGTGCGGCCGAGCTCGAGCGCCTTGCGCAGCACGAACCGCGTCTGCGGCATCGGACCGTCGAAAGCGTCCACTACGAGCAGCACTCCGTTCACCATCCGCAGAATGCGCTCGACCTCGCCCCCGAAATCCGAGTGTCCAGGCGTGTCGATAATGTTGATCTTGGTGCCCCGCCACCGCACCGACGTGTTCTTCGCGAGAATGGTGATCCCGCGCTCGCGCTCGAGCGGATTTGAATCCATGACGCGCTCCATCACGACCTGGTTCTCGCGGAATGCGCCGGCCTGCCGGAGCATCTTGTCCACGAGCGTGGTCTTGCCGTGATCGACGTGCGCGATGATAGCGATGTTGCGAATGAGCTGGTTTGGCATACGGCAGGAAATCTAGTCCGCTTTCGGGCTGAACCACTGCCCATGCCGCACCCGGCGCAGCCATTGCATTCCGGACCTGTTGCGTGCTGCGTGCGCCGCGTTAACTCACCGCCGGGTTCCTGGCTGTCAGCTCGAGTAAATCAGCGATCCGCTGGAAGTGAGAGCGGTGCCTGCTTCGCCTCGCTCATGAGCCTGGTGACGAAACGCTGTCCTTCGGACACCCGCTCGACTTCGACGGCGATCGCTTCCACGGCTTGCTCGATTCGCTCGAGTCTTCCCGTATTCTCGGGAAGCGCGCGTGGCGCGGGCGACCGTTTCCAGATCCGCCGCGCGTACGCGATGGCGATGGGAAAGAGCACGAACATGGTGAAC
>JBKJKB010000271.1:0-5840 GCA_046597675.1 Gemmatimonadaceae bacterium | reverse complement strand
ACCGGCTCCAGACCAGGTAAGGAGAGGGGTTCCTGGACGCAAGTGGGTCATGGTGATTGACCTCGCGGCGTGCGACGGCTGCGGGAAATGCGTCACGGCGTGCAGTGACTCGCATTTCCTCCCGCCGGATCGCGAGTGGCTGCGGGTGTTCCAGATGAAGGATTCAGAGAACGGCGCTCCTTACTGGTTTCCGCGCCCGTGTTTCCACTGTGATGACCCGCCGTGCACTCGTGTGTGCCCCGTCAGCGCGACGTTCAAGCGGCAGGACGGGATCGTGCTGGTGGACTCCGAGCGGTGCATCGGTTGCCGGTTCTGTATGGCCGCCTGTCCATACTCCGTGCGGACGTTTAACTGGGGCCGCCCCGACAACCCTCCCGACGCCATTGCGCGCGGCTATTCGCCCGAGTGGGGCTACCCCCGCCGTGTAGGGACTACCGAGAAGTGTGACTTCTGCCCCGACATGGCACGGGAGGGGAAACTTCCGCATTGCGCTGGGGCGTGCCCGATGGGGGCAATCTGGTTCGGCGACGAGAACGAGGACGCGGTCACCAACGGGCCTGACAACGAGGATCATACCGCCGCCGAACCAGACGAGGCCCCGGTCGCCAAGCCAGAGAGGCAGACCGTGAGGCTATCGCAGTTGCTCCGCGACAAGGGCGGGTACCGCTATCTGGAAGATCTGGGGACCAAACCGCGCGTCTATTACCTGCCGCCGGTAAACCGACGCTACCCCGCACCCGGTGAACCAGATGCCGAGAAGGGCGCGCCGGTACGCGGGAAACAGCGATGAGCGAGACGATCCGAGCGACCTCGCGCAGTGGATCGCGGGACAACCACGACGCAAGCGCCGTTGAATCCGATCTGCTGTCTACCCTCGATCCGTTGGGACGCGGTGGCCGCTTCTGGATACTGGGGCTGCTCGCCGTCGTCGCCGTAGGCGCGGCCGCATGGGTTACGCAGCTCGTGAATGGTCTCCGCGTGACGGAGATGCGGAACTACGTGTCGTGGGGCGCCTATATGGGCAACTTCGTGTTCTTCATCGGTATCAGCCATGCCGGCACACTCATCTCCGCGATCCTGAGGGTGACTGATGCCGGCTGGCGCCGGCCGATCACCCGCATGGCTGAGGCGATCACCGTCTTCGCTCTCATGGTCGGCGCACCGATGGTGCTGATTGACATGGGGCGCCCCGACCGGCTCATAAACGTGTTCATCCACGGACGGTTGCAGTCGCCAATCCTCTGGGACGTCGTCTCGATCACCACTTACCTCACCGGAAGCATGCTGTACCTCTACGTGGCGATGATCCCGGACATGCCGATACTCGCGCGGCATGCCCGGGAGCGCGGGCGCTCTCCCAGGCTCGTGCGATTCTACGAAGCGATGTCACTCGGGTATCGCGAGTCCGCCGAGCACCGCCGCCGTCTCGCGATAGCTCTCGGGGCGATGGCCGCAATCATTATTCCCGTCGCGGTCTCCGTGCATACCGTCGTCTCCTGGGTATTCGGGATGACGCTGCGTCCCGGGTGGCACAGCACCATCTTCGGGCCGTATTTCGTCGTCGGAGCGATCTTCTCCGGCACCGCCGCGATCATCACCGCGATGGTGATCTTCCGGCGCGCCTACCGGCTCGAGCGATATCTGCTGCCGCTGCACTTCCGGCATCTGGGAAAGCTGCTGCTGGTACTCGCGTTGCTATACGCGTACTTCACGCTCAGTGAATACCTGACCGCATGGTACGGAGGCATCGAGGTCGACAGGCGCCTCATGGAACTGCTAGCCGGGCATACGGCGTATGGTCTTACGTTCTGGCTGTGGGTCGTCTTCGGGCTGTTCGCGCCCATAGGATTCCTGCTCTTTCCGGGGAGGCGTTCCATCAGCGCGATCGTAACGGCATCGGTTCTGGTGAACGTCGGGATGTGGGTGAAGCGATACCTCATCGTCGTTCCGACGCTGCAAACGCCGTTCATCCCCGCGGAGGCGGCGGGGATCACGCCGTGGTATTTCCCGAGCGCGGTCGAGTGGGCTATAACGGCCGGAGCGTTCGCGGCGTTCATGCTCCTGTTTACGCTCTTCTCTCGGCTGTTCCCGATCCTCTCGATTTGGGAGACGGCCGAGGACGTGGCCGAGACGGTAGCGCGCAACGTGGGAGTCCAGGTGGCGGCGGGTCCGCGGACGGTACCGGCGGCGCTACCGGCGGCGCTATCGGTCGCGCTGATCGTCGGGGGCCTCACCCTATTGGCGCCGGCCATGCCCACGAACTCAGCCGGGGCGCAGGAAGCCGCGCAGGTTGATGAAGGGCGGATAATCTACCGAAAGAACTGCCGGACCTGTCACGGCGCCACCGGCGAGCCATCCGCGGAGACCAGGAAGAAGTACCCGACGATCAAGGCTCTCAACGATTCGGCGTTTCTCGCCGGCCTTTCCGACGACTCTTTGCTCGTAGTACTGCGCAACGGGAAGGGCAAGGACATGAAGTCCTGGAGTGACATCCTGACGGAGTCTGAGATGGTGGCGGTCGTGAGGTATCTGCGCACGCTGCCGAAAGCTCCCGCGGTGGTTGCTGGCGCGGTCGCGCCCAGCGTGCCACCGCCGGTCCAGGCGCCCGTGCCACCGCCGGTCCAGGCACCCAGCGCGCCACCGCCGGTCCAGGCGCCCACCGCGCCACCGCCGGTCCAGGCACCCAGCGCGCCACCGCCGGTCCAGGCGATGCCCAGCGCGCCACCACCGGCTCAGGCGCAGCCCGGCCGCGAGTGGGTCGTACCTGCGCGTCAAGCGCGGCGTACCAACCCGATTCCTGCGAGCCCAGAGGTCGCCACTCGGGGCCGAGATATCTACAGGCGGGAGTGCGCGGCGTGCCACGGCAGGTTGGGCGTTGGCAACGGTCCGAAGGCAGCCGATCTGGATACGAAGGCCACTGACCTGACAGCGTCGAGCGTCCAGGCGCAGAGCGACGGAGCTCTCTTCTGGAAGATCACCCAGGGGCGTGGCGACATGCCGAGTACGCGGACCGATCTGACCGATGAGGAGCGGTGGATCGTCGCCCACCATCTTCGCAGCCTGGTGACCAGGACGACGGTGCGCGACATGGGAATTCCGGCGGGAGCGCGGCCGCAGCCAGCATCGGCGCCGATACCAGGTGCGCCGATGGTCGGGAGCGTTACCACGTTGACGCCGATCATACCCGCGAACTCAGCCAGCGCGCAGGGGGCCGCGCGGATCGAACTACGCAGAGCTTTCGAGGGGGAAGAAGACATGCTTGTGGCAGCGGTCACCGTGGGCGGACGGCCAGCCGCAGGCGTCACCGTAGCTTTTTTCGCGCAGCGGCATTTCGGATTGCTGTCGCTCGGGGAGGGCGAGACTTTCGATGACGGAACCGCGGCTGTCTCGTTCCCCCGCACGCTCCCCGGAAATTCCCGCGGCGACGTACGATTTCGCGCCGCCGTGCTGTCACCCGATTCGCTTGCAGGAGCGGAGGTCGAAGCAGTGCTGTCCGGCGGCGTACCAGCCCGTCAGGATATCAGCGAATATCCGCGCGCGCTCTGGTCCACGCGGGCACCCATAGGACTGCTGCTAGGGATCACGGTGCTCCTTCTCTGCGTGTGGAGCACATACGCATTCACTATTTGGCAGCTCCTCAAGCTGCGCGGTCTCGCAGGTGATCTGCATCCGGCAGCCAGCGACCTGACACGTAGGTGGCCCACCACCGCCGCCCGGTGGCCAGATCGAACAACAAGGAAGTAGTACCAGCTCACGTAGCAAGAAGGAACTCCCTGACGTCAGGAGGCGTCTATGCGAAACAAAATGATGGTTTTGGTGGCGTTGGCGATCGGAGTCGTGCCTCTCGTGCCGACGGAGGTTCAAGCCATTCCGGCGTTTGGCCGGAAGTACAACATGAACTGCTCCGGCTGCCACGCGCCAGCCGCGCCGCGTCTTAATGCGAAGGGGCACGCGTTTAGATGGGCCGGGTTCCGGATGCCCGAAGAAATCGGTGAGAACCAGGAGGCGAAGAACGTCTCCCATTACCTGTCGAGCCGGATTCGAGTCCGGTATGTCTACGCGAAGACCGCGACGAAACCGGCCTCGAAAAACGCGTTTCAGTTCGTCGATGCGTCCCTCTTCGCCGCCGGGGCGCTTGGCAAGAACTTCGGTGCCTTCATCGAGGTGGAGCAGGAGACGGATGGCCCCGGGCTATTGGCGGTCATGCAGGGCGTCTGGGGAACCGAGTCCCGATACTGGGGCGTGCGCGGTGGGCAGATGCACTGGCTGATCAGTGGCAGCGTAGCCGGATTCGACCGCCCGACCGGGATCAGCAGGCCGACGCCCGTCGGGAGCCGCACCACGAAGGCGATTCCGTTCCGGTTGTATAAGGACCAGATCGGCGTGGAGGCGTTCTACGTCACTGGCAGGAACCGGTTATCGTTCGAGGTGCTGAACGGCGTCAACTTGAATGGGGAGGGCGTCGAGGACATGGGTTCCCCCGAGACGAAAGATTTCGCGGTGATCAATCAGTTCATCTACGATGACGCGGGCTCTGGAATTGGTGTGGTGGGCTACTACGGCTCGCTCGCGGGGCTCGACACCACGGGAAGCACGGCGCGCTACACCCGGGTTGCGCTCACGGCCAACAAGATCTTCAAGAACGTCGAGCTGCTCGGCGGCTACGTCTACAGCAGTGACAAAGATCTTCCGGTCAAAGTCTCCCCGACGTCATCGATGACCGGAGCCGCCTACTGGCTCTACGGCGGGTATACCTTCCCGAACTCGCAGACGATGTTCGGGCGTTACGAGTTCCTCGATACGAACAAGGATGTCGCAAACCAGGGTAACAAGCGATTCGTCATCGGAAGCGTGCTGCCGGTAAGCCTTCCTGAGTACGTGCGGCTCGCCGCCGAGTACACGCTCGACATGCCGCGCGCGACGGGTGCGCTGAAGAAGCACGGTGCCGCGCTGGAGGTCATGTTCAACTTCTAGCGGGCGGAGGCGCCATGACCATTCGACTACCAATTCAGGCAGACCGGAAGAACTGATGCGAAGACTCATGCTTTCGTTCTGCGTCGTGGGGAGTGCCGTCCTGATCGGCGCTACGCGACGCGCTGTCTCCTAACGAAGCTGGCTCCCGACATCGGGAGCCAGCTCTCGTCATCCGCACGCACGGTGCGCCAGCAGGTGGCTCGTCCTTCCCGGAGGATTTACACATGCAGTCGCACTGTCTTGGCGACATTCTCCGTCGCCGATGGATTCGCGCTCTGGTCGCGACAGGCCTTGCGATCATCCCCGCTACGCGTGCGGCCGCGCTCTCCAACATGCACAAGGGCGTTGGACAAACCACCAGCAGCTACGCATTTCCCGCATTCTCGCGCCAGACCGGACTGGCTTGCTCCTCGTGCCACTTCCAGAAATACCCCGCGCTCACCCCGTTTGGCCGGGGATTCAAGGCGGGCGGCTTTACCAAGATGGGGCCCCAGGAGACGGTCAATGGTAAGCGGCTGTCTCTGCCATCGGTTCTGAACGCCAGCATCTTCATGAAGATTCGCTACCAGAAAACCAACGGCACCGACGCGCCTGGGGAACGCACGACCAACGCCGGCGAGCTCCAGTTCCCTGACGAGTTTACGCTGCTGATGGGGGGGCGCGTGAGCGACCATGCCGGTTTCGTGATCGAAGGCCAGCTGGCCGACGGCTCAGCGCCTCTTGTTGCCGGCTTCAAGATGCCCTTCACCTTCATGTTGGGTAGCAGCATCCGGGCTAATGTTATTCCCTTCAGCACCGACGCGCTGGGCGTCGCCTACGGCTTCGAGCTGCTGAACACGGGCGCTGTGCGCAACGCCCGCGTCAAC
>JBKJKB010000086.1:0-3375 GCA_046597675.1 Gemmatimonadaceae bacterium | reverse complement strand
CTGACGATGCGTTGTCGCTGATTGGCAGCATCGAGCGCTACTCGAAGCACCCGCTCGCCTCCGCGATCCTGGCGGCGGCTCGCGAACGGAAAGTTTCTCTGGATGGAGTCAGCGAAGTTCACGAACTCCCCGGCCAAGGACTGACCGGTGCTGTCTCCGGCCGTCGAGTTCGCGTGACGAGCCGCGACAAACTGATGCAAGAATGTAGGGTGGGACCAGCGCAGCGCCGGCCCACCGAATTGCCGGGAGATATGGTGGGCCGGCGCTGCGCTGGTCCTGTCGTTTATACGCAACGCGATCAGTGTTGCGGACCGAAGGCGAGCCAGGCGGTGGCGAAGTCGGTCATTCTGCGGAGGCCGATCCAGAGGGGTTGGGGGCCGGGCGGGGCTTCGGTGGCTCGGTTGTTGTAGCCGCCCAGTTGGGTCAAGAGACGCAGGAAGTCCGACAGCACGGGCGGTTTCTTGGGGAGCGGTTTCTTCTTCACGACTCGCCAGACGGACTTCCATTCGCTGTCGGCAAACACGGCGGTGCAAGGGAGCTTGGGGCAGGTGCGATTCAGGTACGTCAAAAACAAAATGCGCCACGCGATGATCTTGTAGAACGCCAGGCAGTTCTTGAGGCGGTGATTGGTTTCCAGTTGGATGTCTTCCACACGACAGCCAGTTTTCAGCGTGCGGAAGTAAATCTCCACCGTCCAGCGTGCGACGTAATCGTCGATGACGCACAGGATCTCGTCGAGCGTCTCGATCGGTAAGGTGGTGATCAGCAGCCACGACACATCGGAGCCATCGCCGGGGCCGCCGACCTCTTCGACCAGCACCACGTTGTGAGTCACCGACGGCAGATGAGATCGCGCATGGGGCGGCTTGACCGGCACGGTGATCGCGCGAATTTCCAAGTACGCCTGACGAGCGGCACGCTTGGGAGTCTGGCTGAGTTCGACGGTCCGCGTCGCGCGCAGTTTCGAGCGGCTCACCTCGTCGCGCACTTTGCAATACACCGCCGGCCCCGCTGTGGGATCGCGTTCGGGCGTGCTGCGATCTTCCTTCGCGCGAATGATGTAGTCGGCTCGCGGGCCGGTTTGCTGTTGGGCTTCCACAAAGATGTCGTAGATGTCCGCCTCGCGGTCCGCGACGCTGACGATCTGTGTTTGTGGACAATCCGCCGCCAACTGACAGGCCAGCCGATAGCCCTGGAGCCAGCGAAAGCTCTCCTTCTCTTCAATGGGCAGCGTGTGGCGTTCGTCGGCTTTGCCGAGACTCTCCGGCGCGCGATCAAAGAACTCCGACCCGACCACACCCAGACACAACTTGTCCGGCGTGACCGCCAGATGCACATGCTCATACAGACCGAAACGCAGTTCGGTGTTAAGGCACTGGGCATCGTCGGTGGGATGCTTCGTGTAATCGAGTTCCGTCGTGTCCTGCACAATGAGCACGACCGAGTGCTCGCGCATCCGCCGCTGCGTGGCCTCGCGATGCGGCTGCAGAATCTGCTCCGGCGTGACTGCCGAATTGTTGAACAACCGGTACGCCGCCAGCGTGTCGCTCCACCCGTCGCAAGCCGCGTTGACACTGGCCTCCGGGTTGGCCGCCAGCGCTTCCATGACCTGCGCGCTTCGCCGATTCAAACGCTTATCCCCCAGATCAATCCCCCGCAGTTCATCGACAATCCCTTCGCACATCAGCTCGCTCCATGCTTGTTTGGCAGATCAATCCTGCCTCAAGCTCTGGCGCAAATCTCATGCCGTGGAGGGGCGTAGCTGTTGGAGTTGTGTATAAACGACAGGCTTCCAGCCCGCGATTCTTCGAGATAAGTCACGGGCTGGAAGCCCATGCTACGGCTTTTCGGATAGCCTTTGAGTGTGTCTGATCTTGGGGCGGGGCAACTTTGACAGAGTAGACCTCCCCCGGTCCCCCGGTGGAGTTTGGTCTTTGATTTGGCGGACGGTGTTCGAGGTCAGCGACGGCAGCGGGAGTCAAGTCGTAGCCAGAGTCGCGTTGGCTTGGGCAACTTTCCGGAACTGGTCCAGGTACGGCCAACTCGACGAGAGGCGGATCACGATGCGGCGGGCCGAGACGAGGACTTCGCAGGCGACTTTGATGATCTGCGTGCGCCAGGTGCTGATGTGGCCTTCGCCGAGCGGATCCTCGCGGCGACGCGCGTTGAAGTATTGGCGACGACGATGGCCCGGCAGGGCTTCGACCGGTAACGCTTCGTTGGCGGGAACGAGTTGCGGCGGCGAGTCGCTCGACAATTCCGGCGCGGGAGCGGGAGGATCGGCGATCCACTGACGTTGCCGCGTGAGAAGGTTGTACGCCAGCGCGTGCATCAGCAGACGAAAATAGTTGGCCAGGAAGTGATGATCGCTCAAGCGGTCGCCGTGCAGTTCGCGTTTGAGTTCCTTGTGACGATTCTCCGATTCGCCACGGTCGGCGTACTCGTCGTAGGTGCCGCCGGGGAGGATCGCTCCGCCGGCGCGATTGGTGAGGATCACGCGGCGGTTGGTCCCTTCGGAAGTGACTTCGATCTTCACGATCGTGCAGCGCGGAGCCGACCAGGAACCGGCTTGATGTGGCCAGCAGACGAACTCGCGCTGCGGCTGCGCGTCGATCGCGAACTGCGTCTGCAAGCGTGCCAACTCGTCGTCGGTGTGACGCTTCAAGACCGGATTCATGCCGTCACCGAACGTGTCAGTCAGCCGCATTTCCTCGCACAAATCGAGCATGAGCGGCACGCCGAAGCCCGAATCGCCACGCACCAGAATCTCGAGGTCCGGCCAGACCTCCCGCAGTCGCTGCACGACATAACGCAGGTCATCGTCCGCTCCCAAGAACGCCGTCGCCGTCCCGTGCCGCAGGCTCACCATCACGAGCTGATCGTTCTCCGCGCAGGTGATCGCCAACGCTGACCGAGTTCTCGAATCGCGACAGCGTCGGCTGACTGGCCAGGTCTTGCTTCGGATCGCTGGGGTCTCGGCCGGCGATGACCTTGAAGATCGGATCGCTGCGGAGCGTGTCGTGATCGTTCTGGTCTTCGTAATCCGCGAGCATCCCATAAACTCGCTGCCGCACCATGTCCAACCACGAGTGCGTGGGAGCGACTCGCGCGTCCCCGCGCAACCCTCCGGCGAACTGCTCGGTGTACCGCAGCCGCTCGTCCATCTGTCGAAAAATCAACAATCCCGCGTCGCTGGACAGCGGCGACCGCGACACCTCAACCTGAATCGGACGATCCCCAAACTCGAATGCAAATTCCGTGACACCCTGTAAACTCATCGCGGCCTCCGTGCGTGTTCTCAAGTGGCAATTAACTCAACCACTTAGATGCGACTGCCTCATGCAAGTCGAAAACCAGACCGACGAGGTGCATCAG
>JBKJKB010000210.1:0-11924 GCA_046597675.1 Gemmatimonadaceae bacterium | reverse complement strand
GCTAAGGACGACGCTGCTACGACCGACACCGCCGTAAGGGTTTTGTCGTAGCATGGAAAAGGGGCGACCAAATGGTCGCGCCTTTTTTTCGTGACTGTTGTAGCCGCTCGTAGCTGTCATGCCACAACGATCTCGGCGGATGCGCGGTCCCACTGAGCGACGAGCTTCGCGCCGGCGCTGATTTCCCGGCGGATCATCGCGATCCCGACTCCGCCGGAGCGGGGTGACAATGCCGAGCTTCTCACGTCACCCACAGATTTTCCGTTTGCGTCGTACAGCTCCGCACCGCGCGGGGGGACGCGCTCGGCGTCGAACGTGATCCGTCGCAGCATCTTGTTGACGTGCCCGCGAAAATGAATTCGCGCGACAACTTCCTGCCCGACGTAGCACCCCTTCGAGTACGATATCGCGTCCAGATCGTCGAAGTTTGCTTCATGGGGCAGCGTGTCCTCATTCATGTCGATCCCCCACTCGGGGAACCCTGCTTCGATTCGCGCGATGTCGAACACTTCGCGTGACCCCGGCACCGCGCCGAGCGCAAGGAGTCGGTCGCGGACCGCGTCGGCGAACGCGGCGGGCGCGATGACGTCGAATCCCGGTATTTCCCCGAGATCTGCGGCGCGAGCCACGGTGACTTCTCCCGCCTGCTCGAATCGAGCGCGGATGTGCGCGTACGGCCGCAGCTGATCGAACGCGTACCCTTCCGACTCGAACAGATGCGACAACAGCTGCGCCGCGCGATTGCCGAAGAGCCCGATGTCACGCGTCTCCTCCGAGATCTCGGCGAACGGCGCGACGCGCGGGTTGATGAACTTGCGCGCCATCGCGCGCCAACCATTTGCGGCCGCCACGCTCGTGTCGGCGAGAAATCCGTCGGCGTCGCAAAAGATTCTCAGATCGGCAACGATCTTCCCCTTGGGGGTGAGGGCCGCGGCATACAAACCGTCGCCCGGTTGGAGCGCGAGAACATCGTTGGTGACGAGGCCGGTCAGTGTCTCGGCGGCCTTCGGTCCGGTGAAGCGCCAGCGACCACGGTCGCTGCGATCCAGCACGATGGCACCGGTCCCAAGCGCATCGTAGCCGGCCGCGACCTGCGCACGCGTACCGACTTCCTCAGCCACGCGCCGCGTACGAGGCGTCGAGCAAGTCGACAGGGTGAACAGTTCGCGCCGGGATCCCCGCGCGCAGCATCCCCGCGCCGATCTGCATCATGCAGCCGGGATTCCCGGTCGCGACCCACGGCGCGCCGGTCGCCTTGATGTTGGCGAGCTTTGGCTCGAGCACGCGGTTGGAAACCTCGGGCTCGATGAGATTATAAATGCCCGCGCTCCCGCAGCACTGATCCGACTCGTGCAGCGGGACGAGCTGCAGCTCGGGTATCGCGCTCAGCACCGCCAGCGGGGCCTGCACCACGCGCTGCGCGTGCTGGAGATGGCAGGGAGCGTCGTACGTGACCTTGAAGGGCAGAGGATTCCCGCGCATCGGCCCGGCAGCGGCGAGCAGCTCGCTCACGTCTCGCGCCTTCGCCGCGATCGCGCTCGCACGCTCGGCCCACTCGGCATCGTGCTCGAGGAGCAAGCCGTAATCCTTCACCGCCGCGCCGCAGCCGGCGGCGTTGACCACGATGAAATTGGCACTCGAGCGCTCGAACGACTCGATGTTGCGGCGCGCGAGCTTGCGCGCCGTCTCCAGATCACCGGCGTGCGCGTGCAGCGCGCCGCAGCACCGCTGGCCGCGCGCTTCGCGCAGCTCGTAACCGTTCACGGCCAGCGTCCGCTCCGTCGCGCGATTCGTCGCGGTGAAGAGCCCTTCCATGACGCATCCCTCGAGCAGCGCGAACGATCCGCGAGTCGGAGCGGTACTCGGCCGGTAACCTCCGCGCTCGAGCCGGCTCTCGGTGGATGCCAGCATCGCCATCGCGAAGCCCATCTTCCCCGGGAGGCGCGAGAGCAGCCACGGGATCGGCGTCGCCGCGAGCAGCCGCGCGCCAGCCATGGCGATCGCGAGCACCCGCGGGCGCGCGAAAGACCACAGCATCACTCGCGCGAGCATCGGGATGGGTCGCACCGCGGTAAGCGTCGCGCGCGTCGCCTCCAGCAGCTGGCCATACGGCACACCCGATGGGCACGCGGTCTCGCACGCGCGACAGCCGAGACAACGGTCGATGTGCTCGCGAACGGAAGGGTCGTCCACGGCGACGGTTCCTTCCAACAGCGATCGCATGAGAAAAATACGCCCGCGCGGGCTGTCGTTCTCGTCCTCCATCGCGATGTACGTGGGGCACGCCTGCAGGCAGAAGCCGCAGTGCACGCACGCATTGATGCCAGGCAGCGCCCCTGCGAGTGGAGAGCCGGGGAGCGCGCATACCGCCACCGCCTCCTCGGGCGGTGTGGCGTCGGCCGCGGACCCCGTACGCTGGTTGGCCGCGGTCGTCACTGGACCGCTCCGAGAATGCCGGGATTCAGCACGTTCTCCGGATCAAATGCCTGCTTCACTCTGCGCGAGATCGGGTCGCTGACGGAGGAAGGTGCCAACCGGTCCCAGATGTCGCGGCCGAGTCGCTCCGGAATCAGTCGCGCGCTCTCGAGCGGCCGCGCGATCGCGGAGAGCGCATCGTATCCCACCTGGTTCGACCCGGGCGGAGTTTTCACGAGGCATCGCACGATCCCGCGCATCACAGTCGCATGACGAAGCAGATCATTACCGGCGCTCTCCGTGTGAGCCAGCGCATCCCACACGAGCGGCAGGTCGGCCAGCGGCGTGGAAAAACGCAGCGTGGCAGTCGCATCGCCGTCGAGCGCGCGCAGCCGCTCCCAGCAGTCGTTCGGAGCGTTGACAGCTTGGCCGAGCGAAGCGATCTCGGCGAGCTGTGCGCTCACGCTCTCTTCGTTCCCGGCGAACCTGGCGAGCAGAAGTGTCTCCGGTCTCAGGCCCAGTCGCTCGGCTATACCCTCACTCAGCAGCTCGAGCGCGATAGGCGCGATGCGTGCGGCGCGCACCGCCGACAGAGCGCCGGCAAGCTTCTGCCCGCGCTGCGGCAGCACGATGGCCGTGGTGCGCTCGACGTCGCTCCGCGCTCGCAGGCGCAGCGTGATCTGCGTGATGACGCCGAGCGTTCCCCAGGAGCCGACCAGCAATCTGGTGAGATCGAATCCCGCGACGTTCTTCACGACGCGCGAGCCCACGGTGATCACTTCTCCGGTGCCGGAAACGAACTCGATGCCAAGCACCTGATCGCGCGGCCTCCCGAACGCGGTCGCGAGCGGGCCATACGATCCAGTCGCGACGGTGGCGCCGATCGTGCCGTCGGGCGAGCCCGGCGGATCCAGGGGCAACCACTGTCCCTGCTCGCGGGTCGCGCTCGCGATCTCGGCGAGTGGCGTGCCCGCGCGGACGGTGATCGTGAGATCGCCGGGGACGTAATCCGTGATGCCGGAGTAAGAGCCGAGACTCAGCACGTCGCTGGCGTCGACGGGTCCGCCCGCGTCCAGCCATGTTCCGCGCCCGGCTATTCTGAGCGCGCGTCCGTCGCGCGCGGCAGCGGCGACGGCCGAGCTGATATCGTCCAGCGTGGCCGGCGAGATCAATGCGCGCGCCCCGCGCGCCCCGCGGGCGTCGCGCGCCATTCGCGACATGAATGGACGGGCACGACTTTCCCCGGATTCACGCGCTTGTCGGGATCGAACACCTCTCGCAGCCGGCACATGGCCGCGAGCGAGTTGGGTGTGAAGATCTTTTCCATGTAGCCGATCTTGTCGAGCCCGACGCCGTGCTCGCCGGTGATGGTGCCGCCCGCCGCGATGCACACGTCCATGATCTCGCCCATCGCCTTGTGCACGCGCTCGCTCTGCTCCGCGTCGTCGGCGTTGTACGGGATGTTGGGATGCAGGTTGCCGTCACCGGCGTGAAAGATGTTGCACACCATCACGCCGTGCTTCTGCGAGATGGCGTGAATCGCGGCGAGCACTTCGGGGATTTTGGTTCGCGGAATTACGGCGTCCTGCACGACCAGGTGCGGCGCGAGCCGCCCCATGGCACCGAAAGCTTTCTTGCGCCCCTGCCAGAGCTTGAGCCGCTCGGCGTCGTCGCGCGCGACGCGCACGTTGCGCGCGCCCGCGTCCATGCAGATGCGCTTGACGCGCTCGACGTCCACCTCGATGCCGTCGAGCAGTCCGTCCAGCTCCACCAGCAGGATCGCTTCCGCGTCCGTGGGATACCCGGCCGCGTAGATCGATGACTCGACCACCCGGGTCGTCGGGCCGTCCAGAAACTCCAGCGCCGCGGGGACGATACCGCTCGCGACGATCGCGGACGTGGCGCGCGCGCCGCCGTCTATCGTCGTGAAGTCGGCCAGCATGGTGCGTATCACTTCCGGCTTTTTCGTGAGGCGAACCGTGATCTCGATCGCCACTCCGAAACATCCCTCGGATCCCACGAACGCTCCGACGAGATCGTAACCCGCCCGGTCGCTGACTTCGTCGCCGAGCTTCACGACGGAGCCGTCCGGGAGCACCACCGTCACGGCCAGAATATGGTTCAGCGTGACGCCGTACTTGAGACAGTGGGGACCGCCCGCGTTCTCCGCGACGTTCCCCCCGATGGTGCACGCCGCTTCGCTCGACGGGTCGGGCGCGTACAGCAGCCCCTTCGGTCCAACCGCGCGATTCAGGTTCAGGTTCACCACTCCCGGCTCGACGGTAGCTGTGCGGTTCTCAACGTCGATAGACAGTATTCGCTTGAGCCGGTTGAGTCCAAGCAGAACGATACCGTCCGCGAGCGCGCCGCCGGAGAGCCCGGTTCCCGCGCCGCGCGGGACGAAAGGCGCGCCGACTTCGTGCAGCGCGCGCACTACCGCGATCACTTCGTCCGGCGTTCCGGGGAACACCGCGAGCGAAGGCTGCCGTCTGTAACCGGGCAGTCCGTCGGAGTTGTACACGAGAAGCTGCGATTGCCGCGCGAGCACGTGCTTCTCCCCGACGATCTCCGCGAGCCTGCGTGCGAGCCCCGGATCGCGCGTGTAATCCCCGCCCTGCGGACGGGCGGGCTCCGCGTTCAGGGACATTTTGCCGCTACTACCTTGAGGGCGTTGGCAGCGAGCCGCAACTCCAGCGGAGTGCGGGCGTCCGTGATCTCCCCGTCTATCGCTATCGGCACCCTGTGCCGCCGAAGTTGGATCGTGCATCTGTCCACGATGAAGCTGTCGAGCTCCGGGCCCCGGGCCGCCTGATCCACGCCGCGCGACGCGGCGGCCATCGCCAGGGCCACGAGTCGCGCGCGCCGGCGCCCGGTGACCACCAGAACGTGCAGGCCGCGACGACCGCCTTCCACGCGCGCACCGAATTTGGGCGCCTTGAGTTCGCGCTCGCCGACACCGACGAAGACCAGCGCGGTCCGGTACCGGCTGGTTTTACCATCCATTTCCAGCTCGACAGACATCGTGTACATCCGGATGAACGTTCGCAGCACCGCCAACAGGCTTGCGATGCGGCGTCCGAGGCGTTTCTCCAGCCGGTCTCGTGTGCGTACGTAGCCGACGTACATCCCTACGGAGAACGTATTGAGAAAGAGCTTGTCGCCAACGTATCCTACATCGACTTCGTCGATATCGTCACCAAGCGCCGCCTTCGCGGCTTGGGTGAGATCCGTCGGAATGCTGTGATCCTTTGCAAAGTGATTGAGCGTCCCGCCGGGAAGGACGGCGAGCTCCACGCCGGTACCAGCGAGCACGTCCGCGGCGCATGCGATCGTTCCGTCGCCGCCGGAGACCAGGATCCGCCTCGCTCCCGAGGATATCGCATCGCGAATTCCCTGCCCGAGCGAGTCGGCGTCCGTGTCGCGCACGTCGAAAGACCCGGCTGATTCGAGAGCCTTCCGCGCGGCGTCCGCCGAGCCGGCTTCGGAATTCAGGAAGGCAGGGATGGACGTCCCGGCTGATCGCTGGGTGCTGTTTGGATTTGTCGCCGGGCTTGCCATCCCTTCAATCAAAACAGGGACGCCGGCATTAGCCAACGTCCCTGTCGAGCTGACGGATGCGAGGTACTAGGCCGTCGTCCAGAACCCGGAGAGCGCCGCGCCGTCCGGCGACTGGCGCAGCTTCTCGAAGGCGCGCTCGCGGATCTGACGGATCCTCTCGCGCGTCACGCCCATCAGCGCGCCGATCCTCTCCAACGTCATCGCCTCGGATCCCTCTTCCAGCCCGTAGTACAGGTACAGGATCTTGCGCTCGCGCGGAGTGAGATACGTGCGGAAGACGCGGTCGATAAATCCGCGCATGAGGTTGAAATCGGTCACGTCCTCGATCTCGCCACCGTCAACTCCGGCGAAGCGCTCACCGAGCGTCGAAGCTTCGCGATCGGACCTGTCGATCGGCGCATCGAGCGAGAGTTCGGTCGCGGACATCTGCTTGGCTGAGCGGACCTGCTCCGGCGTCTCCTCGAGGAGGCGTCCGAGCTCGTTGTCTGTCGGATCGCGCTTCAACACCTGCGAGAGCACGGTCTCCGCTCTCGACAGCTTGATGAGCTGCGAGTTCTGGTTGAGCGGAATCCGGACCGAGCGCGTCTGCTCGGCGAGGGCCTTGAGCACTGCCTGACGCACCCACCACACAGCGTACGAGATGAACTTGACGCCCTGGTCGGGATCGAACTTGCGCACGGCTTTCAGAAGACCCTCGTTGCCGATCGCGACGAGCTCGCTGAGATCGAGTCCGTGGCCCTGGTATTTCTTCACGTATGAAATGACGAAGCGGAGGTTGGCCGTAACCAAACGCTCCGCTGCCTGTTCATCTCCATTCTGCGCGAGCCGCGCGAGGCGGCGCTCTTCCTGGACATCCTTTATGAGCGGAAGCTTTTGGATGTCGTGCAGGTACTGGTCGAAAGCGGTGGAAGGCGAGGAGCGAAAAAAACCCTTAGACCTGCTTTCGGCCGTGGTCTGCATGAGCTGCCCTGATCGGGAGTTTTTTGGGCGGCCCGAAGTGGGCCGCGGAACCAGCTGGTGGGAACTGGGACGGCCACGATAATGTCGCGAACTGGAACGGTCAACAGACACGTTGACGCCAGCATTTATGTGATGGCGGGCACCTGCTTACGAGCTAATCGGCGGTCTTAACGGTGGGCGATTCCACCGTCTGAATCAGACCGTAGGCGGGTCTTTGGGCTTCGTTCGGCTGGTGGCCATGAGGATGCCGAAGCCGATGAGGACGATCACGCCTACCGAGATCCACATCGCCGGGAGGTTGACCAGGTAAGCGGCGATGGCCAGGCCGAGCACCAGCACCACGAAGCCGATCATGTACGTCGAAAAGGAAGACATAGGGGTTATTGGTGACTAGTGACTAGTGACTAGTGACTGAGGAGTACGGGAGAAATGATGGATCCCCGCGCGAGCATCACGCAAGAGCGTTACCAGTTGTGCGCAGTTACCAGTCACTAGTCACTAGTCACCAGTCACTTCTGTCCCCGCGCCACCAGCACCGCGTGCCCCCACTTCCGACCGAATCGCCGCGCCTGGCTGCAGTCCTCGGTCCAGATGTCGAGTGTGGGACCGATGACGTTCTTGCCCGTGTCGTCGACGAGAAAGCGGCCGATGTATTCCTTGCCTAGGAACACTTCGACGTAGCGCGCCAGCGGAAAAACGCGCGGATCGGCAGCGACGATTCCCGGCCGCACGTAGCGCCCGCGTCTCGTCTCTCCCTGCAAGCAGTACTGGGTCAAAGAAACGGGAACGGGACGTCCCGGGTGGGCGCGATCGAACGGGCCGGCGAGGCGCGGGTCCAGAAAAAAGCTGCGCTTCGCGCGGACCAGCGTCGGCGGGAGCGAAGGCTCACCATAGACGACTATGGGAGCATGCTCCAGAACGTGGCTTCTGTACGGCATATGTACGACGTCCGCATACACCAGCCCGGCGGCTACAACGCTCGCGACCGCGGCATGGATCAGCGTCTGAAATCTCATTGCATAGCCTCCTTAACGAGGGCGTCGGGCAGAGGCAGCGTCCATCCGCTGTCACCGCCGGCCATCCTTCCTATTCTCTCAGGCAACGCATACTCGAGCTCGCCCGAGCGCTTCTTTTTGTCCGCGTGGGCGAGCTGCATCACTCGCTCGACGCTGACGTCCAGCGGCAAGGCGGTCGGAAGCCCCGCCCGGCACACCGCTCCCCGAATCGCTCCAGCAGTGCCGGCCTCGGCAATCCCCGCGCGTTCGGCCGCCCTGGCCTCCGCGCACATCCCTATCGCCACCGCCTCGCCATGCAGCAGCGAGTAGCCGCTGGCTGCCTCGATACCGTGGCCGAGGGTGTGGCCGAAATTCAGAATTTTTCTGAGACTGTGCTCCCGCTCGTCGCGAGCCACGATCTCCGTCTTTATCTCTATGCTACGGACGATGAGCTGAGCGAGCCTGTCACCAGACACTTCCGACTGGCTTAGTAGTCCAGGCAGCTCGGCGACGACGTCCGTGAAATATTGCACGTCTTTGACGATTCCATGTTTCAATATTTCTGCCAAGCCCGCCTGGAATTCTCTAAGTGGAAGCGTAGCAAGCACTTCCGGATCGATAAAAATTGCGACCGGGGGATGGAATGCCCCCACCAGATTCTTTCCGCCGGCAGTATCGACGCCCGTCTTCCCGCCATGGGCCGCGTCCACCATCGCGAGTAACGAGGTCGGGACGTGGACGAGATTAATACCCCTCATGTAGGTAGCCGCGACAAATCCGGCGAGATCTCCGATCATCCCGCCGCCCAAAGCCACTATCGTCGTATCTCGACCGTGGGCAGTGCTGCTCAACTGGTCCGTTAGTGTCTCCCAACTGTCTCTAGTTTTGTGTGTTTCTCCGGCAAGAATCGTTAGGACTGTTACGTGGTCCGGTTCGGGAAACGAGGCCGCCAACTGGTTGGCATACAACGGCCCGACCGTGGAGTCTGTGATGATCGCGTATCGGAACGCGGGCGCGGCCGAGGCGACCCCGGCTCCCAGGGTGGCGAAGGAGCCGCGAGCCACCACCACCGGCGGCCCGGGGACGGCCAGCTTTTTGGATGACGTCATGCGCCCGGCGACCCTACCAGGTCACTTCGCCGGCCGACGCCCTTCTATTGGCGACGCGGGCCAGCACGAACAGCAGGTCGGACAGCCGGTTGAGATAGACCACCACCACCGGCGGGATCGTCGTTTCTCTCGTGAGCCCCACCACGGCGCGCTCGGCGCGCCGGCAGACGGTCCGGGCGAGGTGCAGCGTAGCTGCCTTCGGGGAGCCGCCCGGTATGATGAACGCCTTCAGCGGCTCCAGCTCCGCCTCGCATGCGTCGATCGCGCGCTCCAGCTCGAGGATGCGCGTCGCGTCGATCCGCGCCTTGGTTAGATGCTGCTGCATCTTCTCGAGGTCGGGCGTGGCGAGGAGCGCGCCGATCCCGAACAGGTCACGCTGGATCCCGACGAGCACTTCGTCCACTCGCGGCAGCGCATCGGCTGACCGCGCCAGTCCGATCACGGAATTCAGCTCATCGACATCGCCATATGCGGCGACGCGCGGGTCATCTTTCTGAACGCGCCCGCCCCCAAAGAGGCCGGTGTCTCCCAGGTCGCCAGTGCGCGTATAGATTTTCATCCCCGTTGAACATAATGAACCACGAATCAGTCGACATCACGATCATCGGTGGCGGGCCCACAGGCCTGTTCGCCCTTTTTTACGCGGGCATGCGCGGCGTCCGCGCCCAGATCGTGGACGCGCTCCCCGAGATCGGCGGTCAGCTGACCGCGCTGTATCCCGAGAAATACATCTTCGACGTCGGCGGGTACCGGCAGGTGCTCGCGAAGAATCTGGTGCGCGAGCTGGCGGATCAGGCGTTCCAGTTCGGGGCGCCGGTGCATCTCAACCAGAACGTCATCGCGCTCGAGGAAGAGAACGGGAGCCTCGTTCTCGCGACGGAGACGGACCGCTTTCCAACGCGCGCCGTGGTGGTCGCCGGAGGCCTCGGCGCCTTTTCGCCGCGGCGGCTTCCCCAGAAAGGCACCGACGAGTGGTACGGACGCGGCGTGTACGACCGGGTCGTCGACCCGACTCAGTTCCAGTCTCAGAAGATCGTAATCATCGGGGGAGGGGATTCAGCATTCGACTGGGCGCATCAGCTCCGCGACGTGGCGACCGAGATCACTCTGGTGCACCGGAGCGATCGCTTCCGCGCGCACGCCGCGACTGTTGCCGAAGTGCGGGCCGCGGCCCCACCGACAGGGCGGACGACGCTACTGCCTTTTCACGAGCTGCAGGAGATTCTTGCGGAAGGCGACACGCTCCACGGCGTGCGAGTGCGCGACGTGAAAGAGAAGACGACGCGCGACATCGAGGCCGACTCCGTGCTCCCGATGCTGGGCTTTCACAGCGAGCTCGGAGCGCTCAAGGAGTGGGGACTCACCTTCGAAGGCCCGGACATTGTGGTCAACAGCCAGATGGAGACCGGGCGCCGCGGAGTCTGGGCCGCCGGCGACATCACGACGTATCCCGGCAAGCTCAAACTGATCGCGACCGGTTTCGGCGAAGCCGCGGCCGCCGTGAACCAGGCGGCGGACGGGATCTACCCGGAGAAGAAAGTCGCGCCCGGGCACAGCTCGAACATGGCGATCTTCGGGCAGAAGGACGACTAGAAAATCAGCTAGCAGCTAGCAGCTGTGCGGCACTGTGGCTAGGAGCGATGCCCCCGCTCGAGACCACATAGCCTGGTGGCTTGCGGTGGTAGCCGAGACGTTGCATCGCGACTGTTAAGCTGACCGTTTCTTGCGGCGTTCCGAATGATGCGTTGGCAATGGTGTGATGGCAGTCTCGGCGGGCGGAGGGATCAGGTTGCGGGCTCCCGCAGCGATAACCAGCACCGGCCACAGATATGCCCGCAGACAAGCCGCGCTTACTTGCCCAGGTGAAAGGCCGCATGCGCGCGCGGCACCTGAGCCCGCGTACAGAGCGGGCATACGTGGGATGGATCATCCGCTATATCCGATATCACGGCACGCGGCATCCCACCGAACTGGGTGAGACCGAAATCATCGCGTTTCTCACGCATCTGGCCGCCGAGCGAAGCGTGTCGCGTTCGACGCAGATGCAAGCGTTGAGCGCGTTGCTGCTGTTGTATCGCGATGTGCTCGCCACACCCGTAGGCGATCTGCGGCGTGTGTTGCGGTCCGCGTCACCGACTCGGCTTCCCGCCGTGCTGAGTCGTGGAGAAGTGCGCGCAGTGCTCGGTCAACTGCACGGCACCACGCGCCTGATTGCCCTGCTGCTGTATGGGGCGGGGCTGCGCTTGCTGGAGTGCCTGACGTTACGTGTGAAGGACCTCGACTTCGCGCGCGGAGAAATCCGTGTGCGACGCGGCAAGGGGGGAAAAGACCGCGTCACCATGCTGCCCGAGATCGCCCGGCCGGCACTGGAGAAGCACCTGGTGCGCGTGCGTGCGTTGCACGCGCGCGACCTGAGCGACGGGGCGGGGCGTGTCGCCTTGCCAACGGCGCTGGACCGCAAGGCGCCCGCTTGGGCCAGGGAGCTGGCGTGGCAGTGGGTGTTCCCCGCATCGCGTCGCTATCGGGACGCCGCCAGTGGACAAACGCGCCGGCATCACGTGCATGAGACCGCGGTGCAGCGTGCGATGCAGCGGGCCGTTCGGGAGGCCGGGCTCGCGAAGCGGGCGACGTGTCACACGCTGCGGCACTCCTTCGCGACTCATCTGCTGGAGGACGGGTACGATATTCGAACGCTGCAGGAACTGCTGGGGCACACGGACGTCAGTACGACGATGATTTACACCCACGTCCTGAACCGCGGGGGGTTAGGCGTCCGGAGCCCGGCGGACCGGCTGGGCGGCGAGTAGCAGATATTGCGACGAGTCTTGCTGCGTTGGCAGAATAAGGCGTAGTATCCTGCGCAGGTGAATAGATAGTTGGGCGGACG
>JBKJKB010000202.1:0-8117 GCA_046597675.1 Gemmatimonadaceae bacterium | reverse complement strand
CGAGCAGTAAATGTCGCCGCGCGCCCGGCTCCCCGTCAGACGGCGAGATACGAGCTCGGGAGCGAGAAGAAAAACCGGCTGCCGCTGCCCGGCGCACTCTCCAGCCAGATGCGACCGCCGTGAACCTCGACGAGCTGACGCGCGATCGTCAGACCTAGTCCTGTGCCGTGATGCGTGCGCGACGGGGACGCGTCCACCTGCGCGAATTCACGGAAGATCAGCTCGTGGTGCTCGGGTGCTATGCCTACGCCCGTATCACCCACCTCGAACACCAGCTCGGTGGTGTCGCAGTGCACGGCCACGCGGCCATTCACCCAGATGCGCCCGCCCGGGGGAGTGAACGCGATCGCGTTGCCGAGGAGATTGCCGAGGATGTGCGCGATCTTCTGCCTGTCCGCGCGCAGCAGGGGAACTCGCTGCTCGACCGAGGTGCTGAACTCCAGGTTCTTTCGGGCTAGCAGCGAGGTGTTGAGGATGCGCAGCTGCTCGACCAGATCGTCGAGCGAAAACTCGCTGATCACGAGGTCGAGCTGATTGGCGGAGCCCTTGGCGTACGTCAGGATCTCGTTCACCATGTTGAGCACCTGCCGGCCGCCGGCGATGATGCCGTCGATGCTCCGTCGCTGTTGGTCGTTGACGTCGCCGAGCATGCCGTCGCGCAGGATTTCCGCGTGCGTCACGATGGCCGTGAGCGGCGTCCGCAGGTCGTGCGAGATGTTGGAAAGAAACTGCGTCTTCAGCGAGTCGCGGACGCGTAGCTCGTTGATCTGCCGCATCGCCTCGAGGCTCTGATTCTCGAGGGCGCTGAGATGCAGGTCCCAGGGGGAGTTCGTCTCCATCTGTGTCACGCCGATCGCGTCCAATTCATCGTCAGTCAATAGTACGGCTCGTCACGAAAGTTGCCAGATGTTCTGCGTCGCTCTCCTCTATGGATTCCACGAGCTGTTGCCGCCGCAGTAACGACCAATATCGCCCGCCGCGCGCGAGCAGCTCGGCGTGCCGGCCGTGCTCCACCGCCCGCCCGCCGTCGAGCACCACGATGTGATCTGCGTCCCGCAGCGCGCTGACGCGATGCGACGCGATGATCGCCGTCCGGGAATCCCTCACCGAGCGCAGCGCCCCCAGAATGTCCGCCTCCGTACGCGTGTCGACCGCCGACAGCGCGTCATCCAGGAGCAGGACGGCGGGGCGCCGCGCGAGCGCCCGGGCGAGCGTCACGCGCTGCTTCTGCCCGCCCGAGAGGTTGATACCGCGCTCGCCGAGCATGGTTTCATATCGGGCGGGAAAATCCGCCACGGTCTCAGCGAGCTGAGCCAGGGAAGCGGCCTCCATCCAGTCCCGCTCGCTGCGAGCGCCGTAGGCGAGGTTCGACGCAATCGTGTCGCTGAAGACGAGACTCTCCTGCGTCACATAGCCGATCTCCGCGCGCAGCGCTTCCAGGCCGATGTCCTTCACGGGGATGCCGTCGAGCAGGATCATGCCTTCCTGCGGGTCGTAGAGGCGGGGAACGAGGTCCATGAGCGCGCTTTTCCCGCTTCCCGTTGCGCCTGCGATGCCAACAGTCTCACCCGCTGCGCAGACGAACGACACGTCGCGCAGAACCCAGCGGGGCTGATCGCCCTGCGCCACGGGATAATGGAATCCGACCCCACGGAACTCGACGCGCCGGCCCCCGCGCGCGGGCGGCAGCATGCGCGTCTGCCGCTCGCCCAGCGCCGAGCGGGAGTCGAGGATCTCATGCAGCCGTCCCATGGATGCTTCGCCGCGCTGGAACAGGTTGATCACCCACCCGAGCGCGATCAACGGCCACATGAGCATGGCGAGGTAGAGACTGAATGCGACGAATGACCCGATGCTGAAGACTCCGCGCATCGCCAGAAGCCCGCCCATGCCAAGGACGATCGCGGTCGCGATGCCGGCCAGCAGGCCGAACACCGGATGCAGAATCCCCCACAGCCGCACGAGCGACATGTTGCGCGCGAGGTACTCGTCGTTCAGCCGGGCGAACCGCTCGATCTCCGCATCTTCCTGCCTGTACGCCCGGACGATACGAGCGCCAGCGAGGTTCTCCTGGGCGCGCGTCGTGAGCGTGGAGAAATGCTCCTGCACCGCTTCGAACCGGTCATGCAGTGCCTTCCCCATGCGAATGCCGATGATGGGAAGCAGGATCATCGGGAGGAGCGCTAACGCAGTGAGGAGCGGATTGATCCGCACCATGAACGCGATCGCGAAGAGACCGCCAAAAACCGTGTTCGTGAGGTACATCACGGCCGGGCCGGCGGCCATCCGCACGGCCCCGAGATCGTTGGTCAGCCGCGCCATGATGTCGCCCGTTCTGGTGCTGCCGTAGTACGACGTGTCGAGGGTCGTCAGGCGTGAAAAAAGGTCGTTCCGCAGGTCGAACTCGATCCGCCGGCTGGCGCCGTTGAGCAGCTCGCGCATCCCGTATCGCAATGCGCCACCAACGAAAGCGACCGCTGCGATGGCTCCCGCATAGCGCCACGCGACCCGCGCCGGCTCGCCAGCGCCCATTGCGTCGAGCGCCTGTCTCAGCAGCCAGGGAATCACGCTCCAGACGGCTGACGAAAGCACTACGAGGGCCAACCCCCAGAGAACTTCCTTGCGGTAGGGGTGGTAGTAGGGGACTAACCGTCTAAGGTGTCTCAGGTACGGCACATGACTTGCCCCGATCACATTGATAACACCCTAGTCGATCCTGACGGCAATTCCAGTCTCGGGAGGAGACAGATGTTGAAATATACCCGCCTGTTTGCGGCGCTTTCCCTCACCTTGGTGGTCGCTGCTTGTGGCGATGACAAGAAGGGTGATACGCTCGCAACGGACACGACGCTCAACCGTGATCTCGAGCTTGCGAATGTAGATACCGGCGTGCAGCCGTCACTGACGGACGTGCCGGCCGCGGCGGAACCGGCCACCACGCCCGTGCGCACCGCCCCGGCACGGACTACCACGGCCCCACGTCCGACCACCACGAGCTCTGCTCCGCGGACCACGACGAGCGGCAACACATCTACCGCGGGGTCGGGCACTGCCGAGCGCCAGATGGGGACGATCGCCTCGGGCTCGACGGTGAGCCTCAGCTCCAGCACGCGCGTCTGCACCAACACGCACAAAGTCGGTGACAGATTCACCGCGACCGTGCGCCAGAGCGTCACGGGCAGCAACGGGGCCGTGATCCCGGCCGGCGCCACGGCTACCGTCGAGGTGACGTCACTTCGTCGCAGCGACAACGTGAACGATCCGATCGTAGTCGGAGTCGCCATCCGTTCGATCAGCTTCGGCGGGCGGACGTACGCGGTAAGTGGAACCACCAGCTCGGCGCAGGTCGATCGGGTTCGCAGCAGCACAACGCGAGACGATGTGCGAAAGGTTGCTACAGGCGCCGCCATCGGTGCGATCGCCGGCCAGATTCTCGGCCGCGACACACGGGCGACCGTGACCGGCGCCGCGGCTGGCGCCGCGGTGGGAGCCGGTGCGGCCGCCGCGACGGGCAATTACGAGGGTTGCATACCGACGGGTGGAGCGATCACGGTTTCGCTCAGCAATTCGGTGCAGGTGCACACCTAACAGAGAACAGCTATCAGGTGTCAGGTATCAGGAGCTCTTTTCTGATACCTGACACCGGCTGCCTGAATCCTTCTCAGTACCCCGCCGCGCTGCCGGCATAGCGCGGATCCACCACACCCTCCCACCCGTTCCCCCGCCGCCCAATGGCGATCACGCGGCCGACGTACGGCAGCGTGTCGGTGCGAATAGGCCGCAGCGAATAACCCATCGCGCGAAGCGAGTCGATGACCGCGGACGCGAAGCCGCGCGGCTCGTGCCAGACCGAGTCGGGACTCACGACATGGTGCACGCGCGGCGCGCGCATGGCGTCACTGAGCGTCATGCGGTGATCGATCACGTTCACGATCATCTGCACCACGCTGCTGATGATCCGCGCTCCGCCACGCGATCCTACGAGCAGCAGAACGCGGCCCTCGCGATCCAGCACGATCGTGGGAGCCATCGAGCTCGTCATCACCTTGCCCGGCGCTATCGCATTGGCTTCCGCGGCAAGGATCCCGTCGGCATTCATGGTTCCCGGTCGGGAAGCGAAGTCGTCCATCTCGTCGTTGAGAAAGAAGCCCGCTCCTTTGACGAACACGCCGGAGCCGTAGATGTCGTTGATCGTCGTCGTCAGGGAGACGACGTTGCCGAACCTGTCCGCAACGGAGATGTGCGTCGTCTCGTTGCCTTCCCGCATCGCCGCGCGGGCGATTCGGGTCGACGTTGCGCGTGAATGATCGATGGTGCGCGCGAGGCGGCGAGCGTACGCCTTGCTCGTCAGCAGCTCCGTCGGAACGCCGGAGACATCCGGGTCTCCGATGGCTTCGTTCCGGTCGATGAACGCGCGCTGGAGCGAGGCAGCCAGCAGGTGCGCGTTTTTCGCCGTGCCGAACGGGGGCAGCTTCTCGAACGTCTCGAGAATGTTGAGCGCCTCGGCGATAGCGATCCCTCCCGACGACGGTGGGGGCATCCCTATCACAGTGTGGCCGCGATACCGGGTCTCGAGCGGCGTTCGCCACGTCACGCGATACGCGGCGAGATCCTGCGCGGTTATCAGGCCGCCGCCGCGTCGCATCTCGGCCACGATTAGATCCGCGACCGGGCCCGTGTAGAATGCGGCCGCCCCATCGCGCGCGATGAGCTCGAGCGACCGGGCCAGGTCCGCCTGCCGGAACAACGTACCGGGTCTTACCGCTTCGCCGCCCGGGAGGAACAGCTCCGCGCCGGCGAAGGGCCCGATTCGCGATCGCTGCCCGGCTATCGTGCGGCTGAACGCTACGCCCGCGATGAAGCCGTTCCGCGCGAGCGCGACGGCAGGAGCGATGGCATCCTGTCGAGTCACTGTCCCGAACCGCTCGAGCGCGGCGATCAATCCTGCGACCGTTCCGGGAACGCCCGACGCGAGATGCCCGCGAGTGCTGGCGCTCGGCGGCACGCCGGACCGCGAGAACATGTCGCGCGTGGCCGCCGCCGGTGCCCGCTCGCGGAAGTCGAGGGCGGCACTGCTGCCGTCGGCCTGGCGCACGAGCATGAACCCGCCACCGCCGATGTTTCCGGCCTCGGGATGCGTGACGGCCAGCGCGAACGCGACGGCGACGGCCGCGTCCACTGCATTCCCGCCTCGCTCCAGGATGGCCACGCCCGCGGCGGTGGCCAGCGAGTCGTTACTCGCGACCATCCCGTTCTCGCCGGATGCGGCGACAGCGTTCGCGCCCAGATTCCACCCGGCGCCGAACCTTCCGCTGTCTCCGGTGCGGGCGCGCGTCTCGGTGGTCGCGCCGGACGGAATGCCCTGACATCCTGCCGCAAAAAAAACGCAGGACGCGACGAATATCCGTCGCGCCCCGTGCATCTTCCCGTATTCGCTCTGCCTCAGCTCATCCTCCCAATGCAGAACCGCATTTCTAGCGGCGTCGTCTTACCCCGCCGCGCGCTTGCGTGCCGAAGCCCTGTCGCAGGCCGACGCGAAACGTCCGCGGCACCAGTGTGTTTCGCTGGTCGCTCGTGAGGCCGTCGCGGCTGTGGTATACGAGGCCGATGTCGTACACGCCGACGACCGTGGTGCGCGGCGAGAATCTGTAGCCAAAGCCGTAGCTGAACGTTCCCGAGATTGCGTTGACAGCGGCTGTCGGCTCGAGGTCGGCATCATCGCTCTTCCGGATGAAGTTCGCGTACCTGGTCATGCCGGCGCTGGCGCCGTATACCTGGTGGAACCCCATGCCGCCGCCGGCTTCGAAGTTGATGCCGAGCGAAATCACGTCGACTTCGGCGTCGCAGGACGTGAAGCACGAAGGCGCTGTGCCGCCTGGTCCCGCGCCAAAATTCGAGTATCGGATGGGTGCCTTGACGTACGTGCCCGCCAGGCCGACCGAAATGCCGTTGGACATGGCCCGCTCGAGCGAGGCGCGATATTGCAGTGACGTGGCGTTGCCAAAATCCCACGTGGACATGGACTCGCCGTCGCTCACGCTGTTCGCGGAGAAAGCGCCCACGCCGACTGAGAGCCAGTTGGCCGGCGGACCCTGCGGAGCCTGTTGGCGACGGATTTGCGCATTGGCGCTGCTGGCGAAGCCTGCGAGCGCAACCAGAACAAGTGCGATGACCCTATTCATGAACACTCCCGTTATTCTTGCAGGCGTGGAATCTCGCCCGGTAAGTTACTCCCGTGCAGCGCACATCATCACTGCGCGACGGCTGACGCTCACGGCATAGTGAGCCTTGATCCGCGCGAAACCGAGCGGCGTAATCCGCGTACCGCGGAAATCGACCTCGCCGATCCGTTGGAGATTGTCGATCTAATAAACGCCGAAGATCGATCCGTTCCCGACGCCGTGGCGGGCCAGCGCGTGGCGATAGCGCGGGCCATCGAGATCGCGGAGCAGTCGTTCCGATCGGGCGGACGGTTGATTTATGTGGGAGCGGGCACGTCCGGACGGCTCGGAGTGCTCGACGCGAGCGAAATTCCTCCCACCTTCGGGGCCCCGCCCGAGCTCGTTCAGGGAATCATCGCGGGCGGGCCTCCCGCGCTCACCAGGTCGCAGGAAGGCGCCGAAGACGTGGTCGAGAATGGCGCCAGGGAGATAGATGCGCGCGAGGTCGGGCCACACGACTTCGTGATCGGCATCGCGGCATCCGGAACCACGCCTTACGTGCGCGCCGCGCTGGTGCGGGCCCGTGAGCGCGGCGCCAGAACCGGCATCCTGTCGTGCTCCAACATTCCGGCGGATTTCAGCGCGGCCGTGGACGTGGTGATTCTCCCGATCGTCGGACCCGAGGTCGTCACGGGATCTACGCGCATGAAAGCGGGGACGGCCACCAAGCTCGTGTTGAACACGATCACGACCGGCGCGATGATCCGGCTCGGCAAGACGTTCGGTAATCTCATGGTCGATCTGCGTGCCACGAACGACAAGCTGCGCGACCGCAGCGAGCGGATCGTCATGGAAGTGTGCGGAGTGACGCGTGACGCGGCCCGTGAGACGCTGTCCGCCGCGGGCGGGAGCGTGAAGGTCGGAATCGTGATGCAGAAGCTCGGCGTCTCGCGCGAAGATGCGGAGCAAGCGCTGGACAAGGCAGGCGGTGTCATCCGGAAAGTGCTGCCGGGCCCGCCGCCACCCGTCGCCTGATGCCGGAACGCCGTCCGCTCGTGCTCGTCGGCCTGATGTCAGGCACGTCTCTCGACGGCATCTCCGCGGCCGTGGTCAGGTTCTCGGAGGGACCGGGTGCCCGCATCGGATTCGATCTCCTGGCGTTTACCTCCACGGCGTATTCGCCGGAGCAGCGGCAGCGACTCGCCGCCGCACTGCACGGGACGAATCCCGCCGAGTATTGCAGGCTGAACTTCGATCTTGGCGAATGGCTGGCATCGGCCGCCGTCTCGGCGATAGCCGAGGCGGGAATCGCGCGCACCGACATCGCCGGGATCGCGTCACACGGACAGACGGTGTGGCACGAGCCGGGACACTCCACCTGGCAGTTCGGCGAAGCATCGGTCATTGCGGAGCGCACCGGGCTGGATGTGATCAGCGACTTTCGCGTGCGCGACGTCGCGGCGGGGGGGCAGGGTGCTCCCCTCGTTCCCATCGCAGACGCGCTGCTGTTCTCGTCGGACAATTCGTGGCGCGGGCTGCAGAACCTCGGCGGGATCGGGAACGTCACGGTCGTTCCTCCCGGCGGCGATCTGACCGGCGTCCGCGCGTTCGATACCGGACCGGGGTGCGCCGTGATCGACGGCGTCGTGCGGAAGCTTTTCCCCGAGCTGCCGTTCGATCGTGACGGCGCGATAGCTGCGCGCGGCAAGCCGGTGGATTCGATCGTGGACGCTCTGCTGCGCGATCCGTATTTCAGCGTGCCCCCGCCCAAATCCACGGGGCGCGAGCTGTTCAGCGTTCCGTACATCGAAAAGCTGATCGAAGCCTGTCGCGCCGCCGGCGCCGGCGATGCGGACGTCGTGGCGACGGCCGTGGCGCTCACGGCGCGGAGCGTGGCCGATTCCTATCGCCGGTTCATCCCCGAGCCCGTCGAGGAAGTCCTGGTGTCGGGCGGCG